>CAZSPO010000289.1:0-4906 GCA_964608775.1 uncultured Chthoniobacterales bacterium
AGCCGTTGCGTGCCGGAGGCCCATTCGGATATGGGCCGGTGCGCGCTATTTGACGGACATTAGCCGTTGCGTGCCGGAGGCCCATTCGGATATGGGCCGGTGCGCGCTATTTGACGGACATTAGCCGTTGCGTGCCGGAGGCACATTCGGATATTAGCCGGTGTGCGCAAGCCACCGGACATTTCAGGATGTGGATTCGCCCTGGCAGGGGCGGTGGAACGGACATAAAAAGCGGCCACACCCCTCCATCGAACGCACGTCTGCCCGGATGAATGTCGGGAGTTTTTGGAACGAGCGGGCGTCCGAAACGGGGCCTGTTTTCTCTAGTCGCGATTATCGAAGCGCCGCCCCTGCCGGGGCGATATCCTCTCTTAAAACAACCGGTGGCTTGCGCCACCGGCTAAGGTCCCGGGTGCCTCCGGCACGGGTTTTAATGCATTTGCCGCACACGTCCCGGGTGCCTCCGGCACGGGTTTTAGTGCATTTGCCGCGCACGTCCCGGGTGCCTCCGGCACGGGTTTTAGTGCATACGCCGCGCACGTCCCGGGTGCCTCCGGCACGGGTTTTAGTGCATTTGCCGCACACGTCCCGGGTGCCTCCGGCACGGGGTTGTCCCTGGTTCGGTTTCAACCATCTAACATTCCAGGCGTTTCTGAATAATAGGCAAACTGCTTGGCGACCTACATGAGCCCAGAGGTGGGTGGATGACAAAGCCGTGCGCAAAAAGATCAAGCAAACACCACGGGTCTGATGAAACAGTGAGGTCAACTCGCCGCTTGCCTTGGGCTCGGTTGAATTCAGCCCCGCCCGCCCGCCAGATGATTCATGACCCCTTATGGTTACTTGATGCCCTCTTCACTGCCGGGGGAGGTGGGTAATTCGGAGTTGGCGAGTCGAAGGCGGCGGGAGATGAGCCATTTGACCCCGAACATATCCATCGTGGCTTTCACCGCCCGACCCGCCACGCTGTATTTGCTCACTCCATAAGCGCGGGCGCGGTGATGGACGGCGACTTCCGCAATGGGGTGGCCCGCTCCTTTGATCAGGGCGGGTAGGAAACGGTGCATCCCGAAGAAAGGGACCAAGGCATCGCGGCACTCCTGTTTCATCACCTTCAGCGTGCAGCCGGTGTCACGCACGCCGTCACCGGTGAAGCGGCTGCGGACAAAATTCGCGATGCGGCTTGCGACTTTTTTCGACCAGGTATCCCGACGATTTGCTCGATAGCCGCAGACGAGGCTGGCCCCGGTTTGGCGAAGCGATTCGATCAGCCGGGGGATGTCAGCCGGATCATTCTGCATGTCGCCGTCAAGCAGGGCGATCAATCGTCCGCGGGCAGCCTGGATGCCGATATACATGGCTGCGCTTTGGCCGCTGTTTTGGGCCATGGCAATCACGCGGACGTGGGGAGCCCAGGTAATCGCCTTGCGGGTGCCATCGGTCGAGCCGTCGTCGACCAACACCAGTTCCCACGCCAAACCGGCCAGGGCGCGGTCCAACTCGGCTTGGAGCGGCGCGAGATTGCCGGCTTCATTGTAGAGGGGAATCACCACGCTCAAGTCGGGGGAGGGCGTCATAGCGGCAAAGTTTCGTAAGAATGACAGAGAAACACCCGAAAGGTTCGCACGGGCATGCCCCGTCGGGTGACCCGCAATTCTCCGAGCCACTCGGTGCTGACAAAGGCGTTGGTGATGGGAGAAATCACGGGGATTTCCTCGGGATAATCGGTGAGATACAACGCGGAGCATTGCATAAACGGATTGATCCCGTCTTGCTCGGTGAAGGATGGGTTATACAAGCCGAGCGCCTCACGTTCGTCGACGCTGACTTCGATAAACCCGTCGTAGCGGTTCCAGAAAGAGAACTGGTTTTGGATCGCCTGCGATTCGGGGATAAAGGCTTGAGGGTAGCCCGGAAAGTAAGGCGCTTGATCGGGAAGATAGAAATCGAGTTCAGCGGCCGTTTGATATTGGTTAGTAATGAGAAAAACGGGGACGCCGATCCGTTGTTCGACCGCATCCATGACTTCCTGAACCCCGCGGGCCGTGGTCGACCAGGCCCGGAGCTGGCCGCTGGGATCTTTCGGATAGGGCCAGGGGACGCCGGCGATTCGCAGGGGCTCGGTATTAACGATGAGGGCGCTCATGGCCATGGCCACCACCAGGGTGGCGACGGCGAACGGTCGGGTCCATCCGCCGGCTTCCACGCGGGGCAACCAAGTTGCCACCGTCAGAATGCCAAGCGAAATCATCCCAGGAGCGGTCCCATTCGCTTCCCCGCTGCGGTTGAGGGCGAGGGCGAAGTAAAACATAAAAATGGGAAGTCCGAAGCAGAGCAGCAGCCGGAACCCGCGATCCGTGCGAGCTCTCGCCCAGCCGCACCCGAGGCTAGCCAGAAGCAGGAGGAAGAAGAGGGGGGAATAGACGCCGAAATGGACCCCAAGATATTCGAGGAAATCCAACGGTCGAAAGGCCATCCCGCCGCCGATGCCAGCCCGTTCTCTGAGTTGCCCGAGCGTCACCCAATCATTGGCACGATTCCAGAGGAACGGAGGAATCAGACCGGGTAAGAAAGCCAGGAGCATCGTCCAGAACCCCGGCCGGAGAAAAGTCCGCCGCAGCTCGGGGGTGAGGAAGAGGAAGAGGACCATCCCGAGCAGGGCAAAGAGGTTGGTGTATTTCGCGAGAAAGCCGCAGGCCAATGCGAGGCCGGTGAGCGGCCACCACCAGGAGAAGCGCGGCTCCTCTTGCACCGCCCGCCAGAACGTGTAGAGACCCGCGCTCCAGAAAAAGAGCGAGAGCGGATCGATGGTCATGAGCAGGGAGCCCACATTGAAAATGGGGAGTAAGTTGAGGACGACAACCGTCCAAAAACCGACCTGCCGATTGCAAACCCGGCAGGCGAGCAGCCAGACAAACCAGGAGGTGCCGAGGGAAAGAATCGGGCTCCAAAACCGCACCCCAAATTCCGTCGGCCCGAAAAGCTGGGTCCCCGCCCAGATCGCGGCAGCCACGCCGGGGCCCTTGCCGTCATAGGCCCAGTCGAGTCGTTCCGACCACATAAAGTAATAGGCTTCATCCGGGGATAGCTCGATCTGAGGCAGCATCCAGAGCCGCAGCGCGGTGAGTGCGAGCAGCCAAAACCAAAGCCAAGCAACGGGGACCGGGGTTTTCATCGGGGCGAAAAGGGCAAGAGTCGCGGATGCTTCGCGGCAAGTCGCGGAAAAAATCGGGGAGCCCACCGATGCCAGGCCGCATCCAGCCCCAGCACCAGCAGCAATGCTAATCCAGAGGCCAGCAAGGCTGAGATCAAACAATCCGAAGGCCAATGCGCCCCAATATAAATCCGGGAATACCCAACCGCTCCTGCCAGCAAGTAAAGCGTCCAACCCCACCGAGGAAAAAAGAGCACGGTCACGGTCGCGACAGCGAAATTATTCATGACATGCCCGGAGGGAAAGGAGCGCCCGCTTTGCACCGGGATAAAATTTTGCTTTTCGTGAATCACCACCGGTTGAAAGAGGGCCAACAACGCGGGCCGGACGGGAGCCAGATCGACGACGCGAGCCTCGGGAGCGAATTCATGCGGGCGAGGGCGGTCGAACCATTTTTTGCCAAACTGCGTGACCACCCCGTCGACGAGGCCGATGGTGAGGGCGAGGGCGACCAGCCAAGCTCGGACCCGGAAACCGCCCCGCCAAGCGACGATGAGCAAGGCGGGCACCAGGATCGGGAGCCACAACGCCCAGCTCGATAAAACCGCCATGATGAAATCGAGAATCGGCGACGTCCAACGGACATTAATGAGGTCAAACAAGGTTTCGTCCATCAGAAGGTGGCACACTCGCCATTGCGACGCTAGAAAGCGGGTATCCATGCGACAAGCGAAGAAAATCAGCCCCTTATCTTTCCTCCTGCTCATTGCCCTGCCCGTTGGCTCCCTCCTGGCCCAGGATGCCCGAGCGATTCTCGAACAGGTCCGTTACCAGC
This sequence comes from uncultured Chthoniobacterales bacterium, assembly GCA_964608775.1. GTDB lineage: Bacteria > Verrucomicrobiota > Verrucomicrobiia > Chthoniobacterales > CAZSPO01 > CAZSPO01. The sequence goes on from CAZSPO010000289.1 coordinate 3,990, forward strand.
AAACCGCCCAAGCCGTGCAACTGCGCGGCCAGCTCCGGGTCGACCGCGAGAGCCATCCCTTTGAGCTGACCTGGGAAGGAGGCGTGATGCGCTATGATTTCAAATTACCAGCGCGCAGTTACCTCTTTCAATTCGGAGAAAAAGGTGCCGCCATCACCGAGATCACCCGCGAGGGGCGCGACCGCATCGGGCAGGCCCGGCGGGAGGAGGAACTTTACGGGAGCGGCATGACCTTCGAAGATCTTGCCCTGGAATTCCTTTACTGGGATGAGGCCACCCTCGAGGGGAGCGATTTCCTGCGCACCCGCGACGTTTGGAAAATTCGGGTGCGCCCCGGTGGTCGACCGAGCAGCTACGCGGCGGTCACGCTCTGGATAGATAAAAAAACGGCGGCCCTCATGCGAGTGGAAGGGTATGACGCCAAGGGGCGGCTTTTGAAAAAAATGGAGGTGCTGGAAATCCAACAACTCCCGGAGACCTGGGCTCTCAAACGGATGCGAATGGAGGCTTACGACCCCGTCAAAGGCCGGGTCCGCCAACGCAGCTATCTTGAAATCGACGGATGACCGCTCAAAGGCATGCGAAACAATAGCCGTATCATTCGGTTCGTCCCGGAGGTCGAAGCACGACTTCGGCTGTTGGTTTTCGCAACCCTTGCCCTGGGGGGGGCGACGGCGACCTTCGCTTCGTCAGCCGTGCAGGAATCGCTCGAGGCCTTTGCGGATTCGCCCCTTGGGCGTCCGGCGCAGATCGGGTTTTGTTTCATGGACGCCGAAACGGGCGAGTTGTTGGTCGATTATCAGGCGGACCGATTGTTGATGCCGGCTTCCACCATGAAGATCGTGGCGACCGGCACCGCGATCGCCCACTTCGGACCGGATCATCGTTTTCGGACCCGACTGCTTAGCGCGGGGGAA
>CAZSPO010000290.1:0-4887 GCA_964608775.1 uncultured Chthoniobacterales bacterium
TTTCCCGACAGGCTGCTCGTGACGCATTGCCTCTCCTTCCAGAGCCTGTTAAGCTGCTCACAATGGAATACGATGCGTTTATGGCTGCCGCGATCGCCGAAGCCCGCCAAGGCCGGGCCGAAGGGGGAATCCCGATTGGCTCCGCCCTCGCAAAAGGGGGCGCCCTCATTGCCGTCGGCCACAACAAACGGGTGCAGGACGGCGATCCCGTGACGCATGCGGAGATCGATTGCCTGCGCCGTGCTGGCCGACTCGGGAGTTTCCACGGCACCACCCTCTACTCCACGCTCATGCCCTGTTACCTTTGCGCGGGGGCGGTGGTTCAGTTTGGGATTAAAAAGGTGGTGGTTGGCGAATCCCGCACTTTCCCGGGAGCCGTTGATTTCATGCGCCAACATGGGGTGGAAGTGATCGATCTCGATCTGCCGGAATGCATCGAGATGATGGAGACCTTCATCCGCGAAGAACCAGCGCTCTGGAATGAAGACATCGGGGTCTGAACCGAGTGGCTTAAATGACCGCCCGGCGGAGACGATTCGAGAGCCATTCGGCCAGCCAGACCAGGACAAACACCGCCACGAGAATGGTCATCGCCTCTCGCCAGAGCAATCGATTCACCGCCGCGTCGAGCAAGAGACCGATCCCCCCTGCCCCAACCAGTCCGACCACTGCCGATTCCCGGATGTTAATATCCCAACGATAAAGTGAAATCCCGACGCACGCGGGCATCACCTGAGGAGCCACGGCGTGCCGGAACACGGCCGTGCCCGCAGCCCCCGAAGCTTTCACGGCTTCGACCGGTTCCCGCCGGATCTCTTCCACGGCTTCATAAAACAATTTCGTGATAAATCCGATCGACCGTATTCCGATCGCGATCACGCCGGCGAGCACCCCTGGCCCGATCAATTTGACCAATAGCAACGCCCAAATCAGTGAGTTAACCGTCCGTGAACCGACCGCCAGCGTGATGGCGAGGCCGCGAATGACAGGGTGCGGCGTGGTGTTGCGGGCGGCCAGAAAGGCCAGCGGCACCCCGATTCCCACGGCGAGCGCGGTTCCCAGAGAGGCAATCCGGATTGTATCAAGCAAGGGCGGACCGAGCACGGCCCAATCCAAGGGAGCGGGAGGCCAACTTCTTCGAGCCAAATCCCCCAGCACCTCCGGGGCGTCCCCCAAATACTCCCAATCCGTCGCGTGCGCGATCTGCCAAATGGCCAGACCGAGTAAACCCGCCAGCCCGATCCATCCCGCCGGGCGTAGCCACTGCGGCCATGCCGCCGGAGCCCAAGACGGAGCGTCACCGGCCGGACTCGCCCCGCGCCCGGTCACCAGCCGCTGGCGGACATTCCCCGAAAAATATTCGATCCCGAGCACCAACCCGATGATGCAAAGCAAAATCGCAGCGGCCGAAGTAAATTCATAGCGATCGATCGCTGTCTGCAAGGTCGCTCCAATCCCGCCTGCTCCGACGATCCCAATGATAGCCGACTCCCGAAAGTTGATGTCGAATCGGTAAAGCAACAGGCCGGTCATTCGCGGCATCAGAGCAGGCAAAACACCAAACCGCACCCGCTGCGCCCAAGTCCCTCCGACGGCGGTTAACGCCGCTAATGGCTCGGGGTCCATCGCTTCAATTTCGTCCGCCAAAAGTTTCCCCAAAAATCCGACTGTGGCGATCACCAGCGTCACCCATCCGGCGAACGGTCCGAATCCAAAAACTGCCACACAATAGATGGCGATCAGCAGTTCCGGAAAAGAACGGGCCGCCACCAGCCCAAACCGCACCGTGCCGTGCAACCAGCCCGGCGCGAAATTGCGTGCCGCCAACAAACCGGTGGGCAGCGAGAGCACCCCTCCGAAAACGGTGGCGGCAAGGGCCATCGCAAGGCTCTCCCGCAAGCCCTCCCCAATCTCTCGCCCGCGCGTGATAAAGTCCGGTCGAGCGAACCCCGCCAGAAATTCACCCGCCCGTCCGATCCCCTTCGCCAACCGATCGGCATCCACGGGAATGCCGACCGCCGACCAGCCGAGCAGTCCAACCAGGGCAATCCAGAGCAACGGCACCCGCCAACGATTCATTCGGGTTTCTCCTCGGCGGGTCCTTCCCAATCCTCATCGCCATAGATCCGGGTCAACATCTCCGCATCCAACGCTTCGGGAGCCCCTTCAAATACCACCCGACCCTCAGCCAGCCCGATCACCCGCCCGGCGAACTCCCTCGCCAACGGCACATCGTGGATATTGAGCAGCACCCCGATCCCCTCCTCTCTCGCCAGGTCTACCAACAGCCGCATCACCTGCCGGGAAGTCCGGGGATCCAGGCTGGCGGTCGGTTCGTCCACAAGCAAAAGCCGGGGCCGCTGGAGCAGGGCTCGCGCAATGCCGACCCGCTGCCGTTGCCCACCCGACAAGGCGTCCGCTCTTCGATCTAACATCGCTCCCAACCCCACCCGTTCTGCCATCAAGTCGGCAGCCCTCTTTTCCTCCAGGGGAAAGCAGGCGGTGATCCCCCGCCAAAACCCCGTTCGCCCCAGGGCACCGCACAAGATATTTCGCTCCACTGTCAGACGATCCACGAGAGCGAACGATTGAAAAATCATCCCGATCTTTCGCCGCGCCTCCCGCAACGCCCGCCCCCGCAACGCATGCATGGGGTGGCCCTCAAAGTCGATCGTCCCCGTCGTCGGATCGGTCAAACGGTTCACGCACCGCAACAACGTGCTCTTGCCTGCCCCCGACGGTCCGATCACCGCCGTGATCTCGCCTGCTTGCAAGGTCAAATCAACCCGGCGCAACGCCTGCACGCCTCCAGGAAATTCCTTGCTCAATTGATCAATGCGCAGCATGCGAGCCATCAAACGACCCTCTCACACCCCGTCGTGTCAATCCGGATCGGCCCCATCCAAGTCGATCGAAGTGTCAGCACAGCTCGATACCGCCCCCTTTTTCTCGCTCGTCTTGGGTCCGAAGACCATTCCCTTGCCCGCCGCGTTTGTCCGCGTTTGCAAATGGGCTATACCCAGTCATTCGGTCGTTTCCCGGCCATACAACCTGGCCAACTGCAGCGCAATGGCCTCCAGCTCGGCAAAATAAGCGACCTCCTCCATCGCCCCTTTCCGGCGGCGAAGGGTGGCCAAGGCCTGTTCCAACGCATTCCGGCGGTTCCGCAGCGCGACCGAGAGCCTTTCCTCCGTGGGACTTGGCACCAACGCAGTCAGCCGGGCCAGGTCGCCATCCACCGCGTCCTCCGCCTCCACCGGCAGCAAGCCGTCGAACGCCCCCGCCCCGGTGCCTTGGCCGTCCCCATTATCATCCAACAACGCGTGCTCGGTTTGCACCCGTTCTTCCGTCTGAAAAAACTCGGACGTATCCCCTGCCGCCGTCAGGAAAGCTTCCAACACCGAGGTCTGCCCGTCCCCATCCAGATCGGCGGCGGGATCGTGAATTCGTTTCACAAAAAAACCCGGGAAATGGGGGGCCTGGCGCTGTTTCGAACTCCGGCTAGCGGTCACCACCACCCGACCGGGACCGCTAAAGGCCGGCAACCAAGCGGCGCTGGCCGAGCTCAATGCGGCCACCACCACGGGGCGGGTAAATCGGGCCAGCTCCACACCGAATGTTTCCGCCGCGACATCCTCTTCTCGCAAGCAGAAGCGTGCCGTCTGCCCGTCATCCGTGCCGTGCCCGATCAGCACCAACCAAAGCGGCGCATCCCCATCGGGCCGAAGCATTTCCAATTTCGCCCGAACCTCCTCCCATCGGCCCCCCGTCGATTCCCCGAGCACGCTGACCTCGAACCCGCCCGCTTCCCCAGCCCGTCGCCACTCGGCTGCCTGGCGAAGAAAGCGTTCTTGAAACCTCGATTCGCCTCCCAACCCGAGGATCACGCATAATTCCGGACGATCCACCGCTTGCGCCACGAGCTCTCCGATGAAGCCAAGCAGGCAGAGGCAAATGAGCCCGGTCTTCATGGCAAACGATGGGTGCGACGCAGGGTCCATTCTCCAAGAAAACAAACGAGGGCCAGGAGGAAATACCAAAATTGATGCCAGACCGGGCGGCTGATCGCCTCCATCACCGGAGCGGCTTGTGAAGGCAAAGCAGCGGCCCAGGCAGCCAGTTGGTCCGGTGCCAAAATTTCACCCCCACTCGCAGCGGCCAGGCTGGCTAGTTGCTCGGGAGCCCCGGCGGGCCGGGCGAATTCGGACGCCTCTTCATCGACTGCCCACCCGGTTCGTTGCTTCCAGACAGACGTTTCGTTGGGGTCGCGGAGTTGACCTTCGGCAAACCAAAGCCCGTCTGCCCCCGGCTCAAGGGGGGTCTCCAACCGACCCGCTTCTTCCAGCGAAGGACGCAGCGGCAGAGCTGTCGGCTCGCCGACAGGCGGTTGGAGAGCGGTTTCGACCAGGGCCGCCGGGTCGGGTTGAAAGGTCTCGTCCAAGGCGCGCACCTCCAGCACCCGTTCCAAGGGGGAGCCGCTCACCGATTGCTCGAGCCGCTCCGGGACATTCGTCACGAGCCGTCGAATCAGTTGACGCCACCACCGCCCGAGTTGCGCCGAGGCTTGGGCATTCACCAGGCCGGTCCGCCAAAGATCCCCCGCCGCAATGGCCATCACCTCCCCTTTGCCCACCCGATGCAACGCCATCACGCCCTCTGCCTGTTCCCCCGATCCGGCAACCACAAACCCGATCGCCCCAGGACGCAGGCGACCTGTTCGGTTGCGCGTTTCGAGCGGGGGCAATCTCCGCAAACGAGCCTCCTCCGCCCCCCGCTCCCCCTCCACCCGGAGCCACGGTTCGAGCCAGCCTTCGCGGGTCGGCATCATGCGCCCCGGCTCCGGTGGCTCGGGTGGCAGGCCTGGGGTCTCCAAATAATACGGGCTCA
>CAZSPO010000291.1:0-3563 GCA_964608775.1 uncultured Chthoniobacterales bacterium
CGATTTCACCCGGGTCCACGTCGCCGGGCATCCCCCCCTGCTGATTTGCCAGCCACTCGGGCATTACGAAAAAGAGCTGCCAACCCCTCCTTTCGTCCGGCTCGACCGCTCGCTCTTGGTCAACGCCACCCGAATCGCGGAAGCCCGCCATCGGTCGCGCGACGAAACCCTCCTCACCCTCGACGGCCTCGAAACCCCGCTTCACCTCGGTCGCGTCGCCTGGTCCCGCCTCCGAAAACTCGAAGCCACCCTTGGTCTCAAGCGCTCCCTCCGTCTATCAAGCGATTGAGACTCCTCTGCGCTGCCTTGCTCATGAACGCGACAGCAAAATAGAGCACCCCGGTCAGTCGAACGCCACCCGCGCGTTATTCGCGAGATAGCTTTGGATGGCCATGCTAAAAATGGCTCCATAATCTTCCAGCTTCTTGGCTCCGACCCCCGGCACCGCCTGCATCTCCTCCAGGCTGGTGGGATAATAGCGGGCCATGGAACGAAGGGTCGTATCCCCAAAAATCACATAGGCCGGCACCCCATGTTCGTCGGCTAACTTCTTGCGCAACACCCGCAGCGTGTTGAAAAGCGTCTCGTCGCACGCAATCTCGCCGCTCTTTTCCCGTCGGGGCGCAGCGGGGGTGGCCAGCGGCTTTGTCAACGAAATGCGCCGCCGATCTTTCAGCGCTCGCAGCCCTTCTTCGCTGAGTTCGATCGTCGGGAATTCGCTTTGCCCCATTTGCACGAGCCCTAGCCGGAGAAGTTCCCGGGCGATGGCTGACCATTCCGGTCGGCTGATATCGGCTCCAATCCCATAGGTGCTGAGCTGGTCGTGCCCCCACTTCTTCACCTTTGCCGTGGCGGCTCCCGTCAGCACTTCGATCACATGCCGGACGCCCACCCCGAACCGGGTGGCCTGCCGGATTCGGTAAATGCAGGAGAGAAATTTCTGGGCAGGCACGGTGCCGTCGTAAGTCGCCCGTGGCTCCAGGCAATTGTCACACGCCTGACACTCCGTCGCGTCAAATTTCTCGCCGAAATACCCCAGCAATTCCACCCGCCGACAGCCGCTGCTCTCCGCATATTGAATGGTCTGGGTCAATTTAGCATGGGCGGCCCGGCGCTCCTTTTCATCGGTGAGTTCATCAATGAAATGGGTCTGTTTCGCCGCGTCTCCCGCGCTGAAGAGCAGCAGGCAATCACTCGGCAAGCCGTCCCGCCCCGCTCGCCCGGTTTCCTGATAATACCCTTCCAAATTCTTTGGCAAATCATGGTGAATCACCCAACGGACATTCGGCTTGTTGATCCCCATCCCGAACGCGATCGTCCCACATACAATCTTCGCGTCGTCCCGCAAAAATTTCTCCTGATTCTCCGAACGCTCCGCTCCGCCCAGCCCGGCATGGTAGGGGAGGGCGGTCAGGCCTTTCTCCGAAAGCGCCGCTGCCAGCCGGTCCGCCGTGGCTCGCGTAGCGCAATAAATAATGCCCGACTCACTGGCGCGTTTCCGGGCAAATGCCAAAATTTGCTTGAGCGGCTGATCCTTCGGCTGCACGCGATACGTTAGGTTCGGACGATTAAAGCTGGCGACAAACAACTCCGGCTCCCGCAGGTCGAGCAGCCGGACAATATCCTCCCGCACCCGAGGGGTGGCGGTCGCCGTGAGGGCCATGACGGGCGCTTCGGGGACAATCTGCCGCAGCCCGCGCAGGCGTCGGTATTCCGGTCGGAAATCGTGTCCCCATTCTGAAATGCAATGCGCTTCGTCAATCGCGAGGGCGGTGACATTCCAACTGCGCAGATTCTCCTGCCAATGCTCGAGCATGATGCGTTCCGGAGCGACATAGAGCAGTCGGTAACGCCCTTGATGCAGGCCGGCCATCCGACTGCGGGCTTCTCCGGAGCCGAGGGAGGAATTGAGATAAGTGGCCGGAACCCCCAGCGCATCCAATTGATCGACCTGATCTTTCATCAGCGCAATCAACGGCGACACCACTAGCGTCAACCCTTCTCGAACCAACGCCGGGAGCTGAAAACAGAGCGATTTCCCGCCGCCCGTCGGCAGGAGGGCAAACACATCACGCCCCTCCAAAGAGGCCTCAATAATCCCGCGTTGATGCGGACGAAAGGCGTCGTATCCAAAAACGGAGAGGAGGGTTTGCTCGATTGGCGTGCGGGCCATGGGGGGCTGTTGTGAATGCCGGGATGGGGAGAGACGAGGGAAAAATTGTCGCGCGACCGCTGTGCCCTGTCTTGACCCGATCGACGAGGCATCTTAGGAAACCGACCATCGCGGGTGTAGCTCAGTGGTAGAGCAGGTCGCTTACACCGACAAGGTCGGGGGTTCGAACCCCTCCGCCCGCATGTCCCTTTTCGTCCCTTTTCATCCCTTTTCGTTACCCCCCGGTCCCCTGGGCGACCTGCAGCGCTGTGTAAGCCAAGAAAACCGCCGCCCCGATCACCACCACCGCCGCCGTCATCCGGATCGGTCCCGATGGGCCATGCACGACGCGGGTGCCGGACCGCAAATCCCAATGGGGAGCCCCGCCTTTTTTTACCCGGAAATAGCCGAACATCATCGCGGCCATACTCAAGATCGGCAGCCCCATTCCAATGCCAAAAATCCAAACCAACAACGAGCGGCTAAAAGCTTGCGGCAACGTGGGAGGTTGTCCGTCGGAGCCGGTCACCCGGATGTTCAGCAACATTTTCCCTGGTGTCGCCCCGAAGGCGTGCAGGAAAAAGGGTTCGCACAAAGCAAACACCACCAGGCTCACCAATCCCAACAGTTGATTGGTCTGCTCGATCAAGGCCGGAGCCAGAAGGTCCAGCACGATCCCCAACAAAAAACTGAACAAAATCATGTCGACCATCCGAGCGGCAAAGCGGAGCCACGGACGCCCCGGCTCCCCCGTGTCGGAGGGCACCGTAGCCGGTGGGGGCGAATCAGGGCGAGGAATCGGCGGAGGAATGGCGGGAGCCTCCTCGGGATCGGCCTCATCGAAAATGCCGGGAATATCCCGAAGCGCCACCCAATCAATACAACCTTCATACCAGCCGAGGTCGCCGGGTTGGCAAGTGCCCGCCTCCGCCATTCGCCGGACTTCCTCCAGGGAAAGGGGGCCTTCTTGACGGCCATTTCGGGAGAGATGGAGTTGCATGCTCGGGTCGAAACGTGGATGGAGATGCTGCCGGATGCCAGCCACAAATCCCATTCCCTTCCTGTTCAGGCGGGCCACGGTCTGGCTAAGTGATGATCGCGACCGGTTGCCCGTGCGGATCGAGGCAGACCTCTTTGTTGGCAAAGTGTATGCCGACTTAGTGGAGCGGACCTCTGCTCCGTGAGGGCTTAGCCTTCCAGCAACCGGCGGAGGTAAGCGCCGCTTTCCCTGACGACCTCGGTCGGGTTTGGGCCGCAATATTCGACGATCAACGGCCATTCATTGGCAGCGGCAAGGCCCGTGATCGAAACGAAATCGACATTGCCCAGCCCGGCCAATGCTTCGCTCTGGTCCAACGCCACGTATTCGCGGGCATGCGCTATGGCGGTCCGGTTGGCATGCCGGTGCAAC
>CAZSPO010000291.1:3573-4867 GCA_964608775.1 uncultured Chthoniobacterales bacterium
CCCCAGCATGTTCCCCGGCTCGTTCGAGCCAGTAAGTGTCAAATTGAAACGCCACCAGATCCGGATCGGTGTCCGCCAGCAGTTTCTCGATCGGTCGACTCCCATCCGGCAGGGGGTGAAATTCCCACGCATGGGGATGGCAAAGCAGCCGGAACCCGCCCGCATGCAGATGGCGACCGAGCCGCGTGAGTTGTTCCGCCCCTTTTTCGCAATCCTCCAACGACCGGGCGGCTTCAATAGGAAACGGGGCGACCACGACGGTCCGATGGCCCAGGGGTTCCTCATGACGCAGGCATTCATCTGGGTCAGCGGCGAGTTTGGCCAGGGGCCAATGCGCCGAGAGAATTTGCAACCCGTGCCGCGACAGGGCCTCTCGCCACCGGCTCGACGTCCAACCAAGAGTTCCTGCCGTTTCGATCCAAGCAAAGCCAAGGGGGCGGATCAACCCGAGTGCGATCTCCGGATCGCGAGCAAAAGCGGCTTCCAAACTGCGCAGCTGCAAGGCGATGGGAGGGGAGGCGTGCATCACACGGGTCGTAATGCCCCGGCCCCCAGGAGGCAAGCCTGGGGGATGGAAGCGGGTTGGCCGGGAGCTCCTCGGACTCCCCCTTCCGAAGGGTTGACCGATCAGGTGCGGGCTTTATGTTCAGGCCAACGATTTATGAACGCACGATTCTTCCTCGGTCTCTTTGTGGTGGTCGCATCCCTCCATTTTCCCCATCTCCAGGCGGCTGAGACCGAAGGGTGGCTGCGCTGGCGTGGTCCCGAACAAAATGGGCGATCCATTGAAAGCTGGGTGCCCCGCAGCTTGGAACCGGAAAAAGCGGTTTGGAAATTTTCCATCGCGATGCGAGGAGCCCCGGTGGTGACGGGCGAGCGGGTTTACCTGACCGGCTATCGCGGGGAAGGGGAGGAATTGGTCGAAGTGCTCGCCGCCCTGGAGGCCAACACGGGTGAGATCATCTGGGAGCACGAATTTTCGGATTTTCTGAGTGACATTGTCTATAACCGGTATGCCATCAGCAGCCCGACGGTCGATCCGGCGACCGGCTGGATTTATTCCATGACGACTCCCGGCGTTCTGGTGGCAGTGAATCCCGAGGGAGAAATCCAATGGGAACTTTCGATGATGGAACAGTTTGGGCGGTTGACCTTTCCCAATGGCCGGACCGGTGCCCCGATCATCGAAGGCGACCTCGTGATCGTGCAGGGGATTACCTCAAACTGGGGAGCCAACGGCCCCGCTCGCAACCGGTTCTATGCGTTCGACAAAACCACGGGCAGCCTTGTCTGG
>CAZSPO010000292.1:0-4863 GCA_964608775.1 uncultured Chthoniobacterales bacterium
CCGCACCATCGGCCATCTTGCGCTGTTGGGCGTGCGACTGGACGGGGAGGCCAACGCGGCACACGGCGCGACATCCGGTGGGCGCATTGATGCCCCGGATAGTCGGGCGGCTCTCTTTGTGATCCCCACTAACGAAGAATGGATGATCGCCCGGGCGACGGCCCGCAACTGCCAACTCTCCCCATGACCCACACCTTTTATCTGACACCGGCCTGCACCGATGCCGGTCTGACCACGTTATCGCTCGGGATGGTGCGGGCTTTGGAACGACTGGGCGTGCGAGTCGGATTTTTCAAACCGATCGGCCAGCTCCCAGCAGAAGCGGAAGGGCCGGAACGCTCGACCCATTTTATCCGGGAAAACACCGGTCTTCCTGTGGTGGAACCGGTCCCTTTGGCAGAAGCCGAGCGGATGCTGACCACCCATCGGTCCGATGAACTGATGGGGCGCATCGTGCAAGGCCTGCACCAGGCGGCTGTGGGGGCGGATCTTGTCATTGTCGAAGGCTTGGTGCCCACGGTGCGCGATTCCCATGTGGGACAGCTCAATCTCCCCCTGATCCAGGCGTTGGATGCCCAGGTGATCCTGGCCGGAAGCGCCGCAGGGCGCACCGCTTATGAATTGAGTGAAGAACTAGAGCTCGCCATCCAAGGCCTTGGCCCGGCGGTGATCGACCGTCTCATCGGGGTCGTGATCAATCAGGTGCCGGTTCAAGAAGGGCCGCTGGCCGCCACCGCCGCGCTGCTCGCCAATTCCCCGCTGATGCAACGCCCCGGTTTCGCTCTCCTCGGTGCCGTCCCCCGCGAGGAGTCGCTCCTCTGGCCGCGTGCGGCCGATGTGGCGCGGGTGTTGAGAGCCGAGATTCTGCATGCGGGAGAGATGCAACAGCGGCGGGTGCAAACGATCCATTTATTGGCCCGGACCGTGCCGAATATGCTCCACACCTTTCGGCCCGGGCGCCTGCTGGTGACCCCGGCGGACCGGGATGATGTGCTCATGGCCGTGGCCCTCGCGGCGATGAAGAAGGTGCCAATGGCAGGCTTGGTCTTAACGGGCGACCAAACGCTCAACCGCGAGATTCTCGATTTTACCTCGACCGCCTGGGAAAGCGGTCTGCCGGTGTTTCGGGTCCAAACCGACAGCTTTAGCACCGCGTCCGCTCTGACTCGGATGAGCGATAAAGTGCCGGCCGACGATATTGGGCGCATGACGCGAGCGATGGATTTAGTGGCGAGCCATTTGGTGTTGGAACAATTGCGCGAACGCTTGACGGTGCCGGTGGAGGTGCGGGTTTCGCCGGCCGCATTTTTCCATCGCTTGACCGACCGGGCGGTGGCGGCCAACCGACGGATCTTGTTGCCGGAAGGAGAAGAGCCCCGCACGATTGACGCGGCGGCGACTTGTCAGCGGCGGGGGATTGCCCGTTGCGTGTTGTTGGGGTCGCCTGGGAAAATTCGGGAAACGGCGGCCCACCGGGGGATTTTGCTGCCTGAAGGTTTGGAAATCATGGATCCCGAGAAGGTTCGTCGCTCCTACGTTCCCGCGTTGACGGGTTTTCGGCGGAGCAAAGGGCTTTCGGCACAGGCGGCGGCGGATCAGTTAACCGACAATGTGGTGCTCGGCACGGTGATGTTGGCGTTGGGCGAGGCGGACGGCTTGGTTTCGGGGGCGGTCCATTCTTCTGCCAATACCATCCGGCCCGCCCTACAGATCATCAAGACGAGGCCGGGGGCGCGGGTGGTTTCCTCGATTTTTTTCATGTGTCTGCCGGATGAAGTGGTGGTGTATGGCGATTGCGCGGTCAACACCGATCCGGACGCAGCGACGCTGGCGGACATTGCCATGCAGAGCGCGGATTCAGCGGAGCGTTTTGGTATTCCAGCTCGGGTGGCGATGATCAGTTATTCCACGGGCGAATCAGGTTCGGGAGCGGATGTGGAGAAAGTGCGTGAGGCGACACGCTTAATACGTGAGCGGCGGCCCGACCTTCTGGTCGATGGGCCTTTGCAATATGATGCGGCGGCCATTGCCGAAGTGGCGGCGACCAAAGCCCCGGGGAGCCCGGTGGCGGGCCGGGCCACGGTCTTTATTTTTCCCGATCTCAACACGGGCAACACGACCTACAAAGCGGTCCAGCGCAGTGCCAATGTGGTGAGTATCGGCCCGATGTTGCAGGGGCTAAAACGCCCGGTGAACGACCTCTCCCGAGGGGCCTTAGTGGAAGACATTGTTTATACCATCGCGCTCACGGCCATCCAAGCGGATGACAACGTCGAGGTGCCCTGCCCTCCTGGGCTTTTTCCCGGTTAACCGAAGAAACCCACAGGTTGCCCCCCAAGTTTCATCAAACCCGTCACGTTTGCTTGATCTTTTTGCGTAGAGCTTTGTCGTTCAGGCAGTGACGGATCACAACGGATACGCCCCCGCCTGTTGCTGTTCCGCGCACCCGCACTCCTCACCCTTCGGACTGCCTTCGGCAGGCGGTCTCAAGGCCCCCCGGCCTTTCGGCTCTTCGCGCCCTGCCCAAAAATCTGCGGCGCAACCCTTTTCAGCTTTTATGAAACAGCGCGATTGACATCCCGGCGAATTGACTCGACGGGAATGCATGTTGAGAAAATCGTTGTTGGCTGTGGCTTTGGTCGTGGGTGGAATGGTTCACGGAGGGCATGCCCAGGATTTAGAGGAACGTTATACCGCTCGAACCGGTCTCGCTCCGCATTGGGAGTCTTCCCTTAATATTGTCTATGGGGAGACGGATCCCAAAAGCCCCGATCAGAGTGAGCGACTCGTTTCGCTCGACATTTACGTCCCCATCGGGCTTCCACCCGGCGTTCTTATTCCCACGGTGATCATGGTGCATGGGGGAGCTTGGCAATCTGGCGACAAATCCAACCCGACCATGACCGATTACAAAGTGCCGTTTTTTACTGGGAACGGCTTTGTTTATGTCTGTATCAATTATGAACTCTCCCCCGCGATCATGCATCCGGTGCATGTGCTGGATGTGGCGCAAGCGATCAACTGGGTGCTCGAACACGGCGCGGTTTATCATATCGACCCGCATCAACTGAATCTCCTCGGTCATTCTGCCGGTGCCCACTTGGCGGCTCTCGCCACTGTCAAACAGGTTTATCGCACCCGAGCGGGCATCACAGATCCCAAACCGATCAAGCGCTCCATCCTGTTGGATGGCACCTACGACCTCCCTTACCGGTGGGAGGGAGAGGAAAATCGGGGCGATAAACGCTATATCGCCACGGCATTCGGAAACGATTTGACCATCCTCGAAGAGGCTTCTCCGATCTACTTCATTGGCCCTGAGGACCGGTTGACTGCACCTGCCACCCTGATTTTTTTTAGGGGAACCCGTTCGCGCTGGCACGAAGAAATCTCCTTACGAGCGGCACTTCGAGCGAATAACATTCCAACCGGGTCCGTTTTCGTCACGAACACTTCGCATGCGGACATTAACTCCGCCGTTGGCGTGCCGGGATCGCCGATGAACGATATCATTCTCCGATTCCTCTACGGAGCGTCGCCCGAATCGCTTGATGGCATCATTGGCCCGACGGTCATTCCTCCAGAGCTACAAGAGGACACGGGGACTATCGGCGAGTAACCTCAGCCGTTCTTGAACAGTGGGAGAGATTGCGCCGCAGATGTCTGTGCAAAGCGCAGCGTTCAGGCGGGGGCGTATTCGTTGTCACGCCGCCCGGCTTGAATGAGGACTCTCTCCGCACAACCTCCAAGCAAACGATAAACGTTCACAACAGGTTTTTATGAACCATTGAGGGGCAAACCTGACGGTTGTCGGGCGTGACGAGCCGCAGCGTTCAACCCAAGAAAAAGCGCTCCGCCGACGGGAATGAGAAACCAAGGCCAATGCGCCGCCAGCGGCGGGGCGGGCGGTTGCACCTCGATCGTTCCGGCCACCGCCCCGTTTTCCCACTCGATCCCGACTTGCCACCGCCCGGGCTTCGGAAGTCGGACCCGGGCTTCATAGAGCCATCGGTTGCCCCCAGCTCCAATCAGGGCAGCGACTTCCTGCACGGGCGGAGGGGCTCCCATACGACAACAGGCGGGAGCCACCGAATCCGCCGAGCCCTCGGGCTCAATCAGGCGTAGGATCACCGCCCGATCCAAACGGGGAGCCCCATCGGGTCCGGTTAGCAGGACGGATAAATCAGCTGAGCCAGCTCGTAGCGGCACGGGGCTAACGAAAAGCGCAGCGGTGGTGCCCTCCTCCGCCGTCCCACGAAGGACCACTAGCCCCCCATCGGCGTGGAGCTTCGGGAGGTAGGAAAAGAGGGCCAAGGTTAGCAGGAACGTCGCCACACATTTCCACAGACCCCCTCCCCAGAGAGAGAAATCGACAACGGATCGAGTGAAAGCGAAGCGACTTCTCCCGCGAATGAAAGCTTCCCGGGGCGTGTTCATAGTAAAGTCCCCCGCATTTCCATGGGTTGCAGAAAAATCCAAACCCCCACGAGATACAAGCCGAAAGCGAGCAGCAGCCAGGGAAGCCGGGGAACTCGAAGCCGCGAACCCGCTTGCCAGATGAGCGCCCAACTTGTGACCACCCCGAACCCCAGCAGGGTAAGGGAGATCGGCAACAAACTGTCAGCCACCCACCCCGGCGGTTGCCAGACCGTCGTTCCCCCGCGCCAAGCGACCCACGGGGTGCCCCATCCTGTCAGAAGGTGAAACACGAAGTGTGCCACCCACATGGAGAATCCGATAGGGACGAGGGAGGGAATCATGGCACGGGCTCGCCCGAATCCGCCGACTGCCGCCACGAGCGCAGCGGGTAAGAGGATCAGCGTCACCGCGAGAAAAAGGGTTTGCCGCCAGGGATCGTGGCTG
>CAZSPO010000293.1:0-4858 GCA_964608775.1 uncultured Chthoniobacterales bacterium
ATCCCCGCGATCAACTTCGGCAACGGCTACGAGTATATCGCCGTCATGATCCGGGCGACGACCAACAACCTGGCTCCAGAAAATGGCCAGTGGATCCGAGTCGATAACGTGCAGCTCATACCCGATGCGGGAGAGTGATCTCCCATCGTTTTGTGCCCGGCCAAACGATTTCCCAACCCTGGTCTTGCCAGAGAGCGGGCCGTCGGGTGAAAGTGCGAGGGTATGCTCTCTTTTCGCACGTTGATCCCTGGCGTGAGCGTGGCACTCTGCCTGGTTGGCTGCGCAACCTCCTCTGCGCCCGACCCCGTTGAAATTCCTTTGCAATCAGGTGCTGCCCGCGAATTTTGGAGTCAGCTGCTGGCCGCTGACGTGATTTATTTGCCGGAAGTTCACGACAATGAATCGCATCACAGGCTGCAAAGTCAGGTAATCGCCGGGTTGGATGACCGGGGAGAAACGATTCTACTCGGGATGGAAATGTTCACACGCGATCAACAACCCCTTCTCGACCGCTGGCATCGCGGACGGCTTTCCCTCGACGCGCTTTTTGAATCGGTCAACTGGAACGCTTCATGGGGTGGATACAGCGAACTTTATGCCGTGATTCTCAATGACGCAGCAGCGCGTGACATTCCCGTGCGGGGGTTGAATGCACCGAAGCGCCTGGTGCGAACGGTGGCGACCGGTGAGCCCGTGGACCCTCGCGATCGCAGATGGCTGCCCGAAAGCTTCGAAACCCCGCCGGGGGGGCTCGCTTTTTTCCGGACCCAAATGCAGGGGCATCCCGGGATGAAATCCAGCCAAGTCGAACGTTACTACGCGGTTCAAGCCCTCTGGGAACAGACGATGGCCCAAGCCATCCTGGAACTCCACCAACAACAGCCTGACCGCAAAATTGTGGTCATGCTGGGGCGGGGACATAGCGACCCTCGATTCGGCGTTCCTTTCTATGTTGGCCAAAAATCCGAGGTGCGCCAACTGATCGTGGATCTGGAAGACACGGCCGATTGGCGGCTCAGTCGGTCCAACGGGCTGGAGGCGATCGCTCATGAATGAGTCGCTGGCAGGCAAGCTACTCCTCGCCCATCCGGGGTTGCGGGATCCAAATTTTTATCAAACCATTATCTTTTTGGCCACTCACGATGAGGCAGAGGGAGCCATTGGATGGATCGTCAACCGCCCCCTCCCCCGGCCAATCTCCGAATTGCTTCCCGACACCGACCTGGGCCCCCTGGCAGATTGTCCCGTGCTGCTGGGTGGCCCGGTGGCAGGCAATCAATTGACCTTCGCCGAGCTGGCGTGGGATGCCGCCTTGGAGCAGCTCGAATTTCGCCACAATCTCCTCCTGCCCGAAGCCCGTGAGCTGGCCTTACTCCATCCTGAGCGACTGCGGGCCTTCGTGGGATACGCAGGATGGTCGGCCGGTCAGTTGGAGCAGGAAATCGAAGCAAGCGCTTGGGTAGTCCACGATGCGGGGCCGGAGGCGTTGAAGGTAAACAACGCATCCGGAGCATGGCGCAGCCTAATTGGAGCCTGTGGCCCTTGGTTTCGGCTCGCAGCAAATGAACCGGATGATTTGTCAAAAAATTGAATCCCCTGTTTCATAAAAACACGACTGGTTTTCTGAAACCGTGGAGTGAAGGATTGTTTGGGTGAAAGTTGCCCCAGCCTTGACCCCCATGTCGCTCCGGGATATGGACCACTAGTCATGGAGGGGTGGCAGAGTGGTCGATCGCGCCGGTCTTGAAAACCGGAGGGCCGCAAGGCCCCGTGGGTTCGAATCCCACCCCCTCCGCCAAAAAGTCGCTTTCCCAACTGGATGGAAAGCTCGCTATCACCCTCCCTTGCACTCCCAAATCATCGTCATCGGTGCCGGCATCGTCGGATTGGCGGCAGCCCGTGCATTGCTTAAAACGCGCCCAGGGATCACCCTTCAGATTCTCGACAAAGAAACCGGTCCCGGACGCCACCAGAGCACCCACAACAGCGGAGTGTTGCATTGCGGACTTTACTACAAACCCGGCTCCCTCAAGGCAAAAACAGCCGTGCGGGGGATTCAGTTAATGACCGCTTTCTGCAGGGAACACCAAGTGCCCCACGAAATCTGCGGCAAAATCGTCGTTGCCATCAACCAGGAGGAAATCGTCCGCTTGCGCGAACTCGAAGCCCGGGGGAAAGCAAATGGACTGTCGGACGTCGAATGGCTCGAAGGCGATGCCCTCCGCGAGATTGAACCCCATGCCGCCGGGATCGCAGCCCTGAGGGTTCCAGAAGAAGGGATTGTTGACTACCAAGCAGTCTGCGATGCCCTACTCGAAGAAATTACAACAGAAGGCGGAGTCTTCCGCTCGAACGCCAAAGTCCTTTCCTTAAAGAAAAATGCGCAAGGCTGGATAATCAACACCACCGCTGGCACATTCGAAACGGCATACATCATCAACTGCGCCGGCCTCTTTTGCGACCGAGTCGCTGAGCTCGCCGGACTGCCACGCCACGTCCGCATTCTCCCCTTCCGAGGCGAATACTTTAAACTGGCTCCCGAAGCAGAGGGGTTCATCAGGCATCTGATTTATCCGGTCCCAGATCCCGCCTTCCCCTTTCTCGGCGTTCACTTTACCCGAATGATCCATGGTGGCATTGAGGCCGGACCCAACGCGGTGCTGGCGTGGGCTCGGGAAGGTTATCGAAAAACCGATATCCAGTTGGACGAACTCGCCGATGCCCTGCTCTTTCCCGGTCTCTGGCGATTTCTCCGCCGCTACCCCGCCATGGCCTGGGAAGAAAGTCGTCGTTCCTTCAGCAAATCGTTGTTTGCGCAGTCACTCCAGAAATTGGTGCCCGCCATCGAGACCAAGCATTTAACTCCCGGTGGCTCTGGAGTCCGAGCACAGGCGATGCTCCCGGACGGCACCCTGCTTCAGGATTTCCAGCTCGCGATACGACCCGACGCCCTTCACGTTTTGAATGCCCCAAGCCCCGCCGCCACCGCCTCCCTAGCCATCGCAGAGGAAATTATACGCCATCTGCCCGCAGTCGGATAACAAGATCGCGCGTCTCATCACCATGAAAACCCTCTCCGTCGTTATGCCATGTTACAATGAAGAATCGACAATTAGTGAAATTGTGGAAGCGGTCCGGGCGGCTCCACGCTGCGATTTGGATTTAGAACTTATCGTGGTCAATGACTGCTCGAAGGATCGCAGCCGGGAAATTCTCGAGGGAAAGTTACGATCAAAAATCGATAAAATCATTCATCATGAGGTAAATCGCGGTAAGGGGGCGGCGTTGCAGACTGGATTTCAGGCTGTGTCAGGCGACATTGTGCTCATACAGGATGCCGACCTTGAATACGACCCGCAAGATTACGCCCGACTATTACAGCCGATTTTAGAGGGCAAAGCCGATGTCGTCTACGGCTCCCGATTTCAAGGGGGGCAACCGCATCGTGTCGTTTACTTCTGGCACATGATCGGCAACAAATTACTGACTCTGCTTTCGAACATGTTTACCAACATCAACCTGACTGACATGGAGAACTGTTATAAAGTGTTTCACGCCGATGTTTTGAAAAAACTCCAAATCGAAGAGTGTCGCTTTGGTTGTGAACCGGAAATCACCGCGAAAATTGCCAGGCTGGGGGTGCGGGTCTTTGAAGTTGGCATTTCCTATAATGGGCGGACATACACCCAGGGGAAAAAAATTGGCTGGAAGGATGGCTTCCGGGCCCTGTATGCGATCATGAAATATAACCTGTTTCGCTGATTCTAAAGGGTCCTTCTCGGCCCACGAATACGATTTCCCCTTCTCATCTTGCCGGGTCATGCACTCGATGCAACCAGCACGGTCAGTGCATCAAGCGCCCCGATTCGAAACCGCCAGATGGAGCTCCGGACGGTTACGCAGCAACTTTCCTCGTAAGCAGTCCGTTCACCCTTCCATGGGAAACGAGCGCAGAGGGGAGAACGGCAATGTCCGTTTGAGAAAGACCATGTCCACAGTCGCTGCACGCTGGTCTGATGGGCGACGATAAATCCACCCAAAGTCGAACATGTGAAAATCGTGGCCGGCCAGGGCATTTGCAATCTCTAACCAACTCGGTGTGTTTGGGCCGTATCCAGCAAAAAGCCAGCATTCACAGACGACCGCTGCGGCGTGCTCCAGCGCATTCGTAGCCCCTTCCAGCACCTCCAATTCCGCTCCCTGAACATCGAGCTTTATAATATCGGGTAAAGCCAGAGAATTTTGAGTGTAATAATCATCAAGCCGAAAGCAGGGGACCCGCACTGGTTTTGTGTTCGGCGGTTCATGTGTCAGGGCAATTGTCGTGCTGCCCACGGCTCCCGGATAGACTGTCATGGCAATCGCTCCATTCGCTCGGCCCAGCGCAACTGGATGAAAGTGACATCGGTCAGAGGCCATGAGCGCCGACCAGTTGGCCAATTTGCCCCGCAAATCCTCGTATTCGGGGGCGCCGATTAAGGGATCAAAAATTTGGTAATTAGCCCCGGGATAAACAAATTCGCACACAACACTCCAGACGCCGCTCGAGCCGCCGACATCGCAAACTTCGCTTGCCTCGAGGCCAAATTCCTTCAATTGCTTTAGAATCGTCAAATCATAGGCATAGCTAGTCGCGCTCGCACCGAACCTTCCAACAAGCAATCCCTCGGACAATTTTAGTTGATCAGTATTCATTAGGAGTCGCTTTTCGTTGATTCACCCGCGCAGCCATTCTGCCTCATCCCGCACAAAAACCGTATCGTATGTCGCGATGACATTTCGCCATAATTTTGTTCACCCCTCACCACGGATTTGCATGGGAAAATCACTTGTCATCGCCGAGAAACCGTCCGTCGCC
>CAZSPO010000294.1:0-4821 GCA_964608775.1 uncultured Chthoniobacterales bacterium
CGCTCTCGCAGGGATTGGCCGCCGGGGTGCCGCAATGGTTGGCGACCTTTTCCCATGACCAGCCGGACAATGCGCGGCGGCTCCGGCTGTTGGGGGCGGGGGGCGGTGAGGCAGCGGGTCAGGCGACGAAGGAAAGTTTGGCAACGGCGTTGGCGAGCCTTTGTGATGAGCCGGTTTGGAAAGCCAGAGCCGCCGCCTGGGCTGGACGGTTGCGGGAGCAAGATCCGGCGGGCCGGTTTTTGGCGGCGATGGGCGGCGATTTCCCCGATGGTTGAATGAAAGGCCGGAGAGAGGCCTCAGCTGCCCCGCAGGACCCGGTCGTGCGCGACGCCGCAGAGTTCAAAGACTCGAAAGACCACATCCTCGATCAGATTGTTCGGGCAGGAAGCGCCGGCGGTGACGCCAATGGTAATCGGGCCTTCGGGCAGCCAGTTGTCGCTTTTGATTTCGCCGTTTTGATGGATGTCGAAGTGGGTGATGCGCGTGTCGGATTCGAGGCGGCTGGCGTTTCGGATGAAAAAAGTGGGGAGACACGCTTCGCCCATCTCCGCGAGGTGGGAGGTGTTTGAACTGTTGTAACCGCCGACGACGAGCAACAGATCCATGGTGGCCGCGTCGAGCATTTGGCGGAGGGCATCCTGCCGTTCCTGAGTCGCTCCGCAGATGGTGTCGAAAAAGCGATAGTTTTGAAGGCCCAACTCCTCGCCGTCCCGGTCGAGAATCGCGTCCCGGATCCGGCGCTGCACCTCCTCGGTTTCGCCGCGCATCATGGTGGTTTGGTTTGCGACCCCGACTGTTTTGAGGTGGAATTCGGGATCAAAACCTGGGGAACGGGAATCGGCGGGGAACCGGGCGAGAAAGGCCGCTTTGTCGCCGCCATTTCGGATGTAATTGCAGACGTAATCGGTGTCTTGCAGCGTCAGCACGATCAAGTAATGCCCGTTGCCCTTCCCCACCGCGCGGGAAGCGGTGGCCTTGGTTTCTTCATGCTCGGCTTTGCCGTGGATGATAGAGGTGACCGATTCGTTGGCGTTTTTGGTGACCCGTTTCCAGACGCTCATGACGTCGCCACAGGTGGTATCGACGATCACGCAACCGCGGGCTTGGATTTCCCGTTGCACCCCGATTTCCGTGCCGAAAGCCGGGACGATGACGACGTCGCCTTCTTCCAAATCACTGACATCGGCCTCGCGGTTCTCGCCGATGATGTTTTTGATGCCCATCGACCGGATTTGATCGTTGACCTCGGGGTTGTGGATGATTTCCCCAAGGATGTAGAGGTTTTTATCAGGAAAGACTTTGTGAGCGGCGTAAGCCAGATCAATGGCCCGTTCGACGCCGTAGCAGAACCCAAACTGTTTCGCGAGCCGGACGGTGAGGCGGCCTATTTGAATGCAGTTCCCTTGGCTCCGGATGAAATCAACCAGGTGACTGCGGTAATGCTTTTCTACTTCGGCTTGGACTAACGCCATCACATCGGGTGTCCGGAGATTTACCCGCTTCGGAGAAGGCGGCGAGGAAGCAGTGCTAGGCGCAGTCATGATGGGCCAACACAACGCCGGGAGGCCAAGGAGTCAATGCGGAAAAGGGGGGGGGGGTGGGAATCGGCACTGGCGCGACGAACGGGGAACCGGTAAAACCTCGCCTCGTGATCACGCATGACCAGCTGACGATTTGCGACCATCCCTTGGCGCAATGCCGTCTCACCCAACTGCGACGGGCAGCGACTGAGCCGGCGGAGTTCCGATTTTTAATCCGCCAACTTGCCTCGTTCTTGGTCGGACCGGTGTTTGATACCTTGCCTGTCCGTTCGCGAGTGGTGCAGACGCCCTTGGCTCCCCACACGGGGTGTGAACCAGCTGCGTCAATCGTGCTTGTCCCGATCTTACGCGCGGGGCTCGGTTTGCTTGACGGAATGCTGGAGGCGCTGCCGGAGGCGGTTGTTGGGCATTTGGGGCTTTATCGGAACGAGACCACTTTGGAGCCAGTGCCCTATTACGAACAACTTCCCGCAGGGGTGACGGGCGGCTTTGTGGTCTTGCTTGACCCCATGTTGGCGACCGGGCATTCGGCGGCGCACGCCCTCGACCTTCTGATGGCGCGCAAGCCGTTGGCGACGACCCTGGCCACCGTGCTCGCCAGCGAGGCCGGTATTGCGGAAATCGCCCGACGCCATCCGGCGGTTCGGGTGATCACGCTCGCTGTGGATCGCACGTTGAATGAACGAGGTTACATCGTGCCGGGGCTGGGGGACGCCGGAGATCGCTATTTCGGCACCGCCGCTTCCGCCGTCGGATGAGAGCGAGGAATGAGTTGGAATTGACGCCCATCCGGCCCGACCTGCACCCGGACCTCGACGCAGCGGGTGCCGGCGGCTTCTGCCGAGGCAATGCCGGTTGCGGCATCTTCGAAGACAACACAACGCCGGGCATCGACCCCCAAACGCTCGGCGGTGAGGAGATAGGTGTCCGGAGCTGGCTTGCCATGTTCCACCTCGTCGGCTGTGACGATGACCGGAAACAGCTCCCTCACCCCGGCGGCTTCGAGGGCGTGGAGCACGACACGACGAAGGCCACCGGAGGCCACGGCGATCGGCTTTTTTCCCCACAAATCACGGGCGATTGCCGAGGTTTCTGCAATGACTTGGAGATGTTCACTGATGGCTAGGAAACGGTCTTCCTTGGCGTGGGCCGTCGCGTCCACGGGCATGGCGAGGCCGTGTTCGGCGTTGAGTTTCTCAATGATCCGCCGGGCCGGCATGCCGCCCAATTGATAGAATAACGGTTCGGGGAAAGGGCACCCCCAGGCGTCCAGCGTTTCGCGCCACGCCTCATAGTGGACCGGCATGGTATCCACCAGCGTGCCATCGCAATCAAAAATCACCGCATCGGCTTCGTCGATCCACTGGTGCAAGAGGGAATGGTTCTCGGACATACGGCGGACCCTACAACGGTGGGCCGGGATGTCGAGCCACTGACAACACCCCCCTGTTTCATAAAACCAGTCGTGTTGGCTTGGTCTTTTTGCGCAGGGCTTTGTCGTTCAGGCGGTTACGTATCACAACGGATACACCTCCGCCTAAACTTCGCGCCCTGCACAAAAATCTTCGGCGCAACCCCTTCCTGCTTTTATGAAACCGGGGGGACCAGACAAAAAGAGGCACACCCGGATGGATGTGCCTCTTTGGGAAATTCGCAAACAGAGAGGACTCCGTTCAACGACCTGCCTTACTTTTTGGCAGCTGGCTTTCTCGCTGCTGGCTTTTTGGCTACAGCCGCTTTTTTGGCTACCGGCTTTTTGGCCACAGGTGCCTTTTTGGCAACTGGCTTGGCAACTGGCTTGGCCACAGCTTTCTTGGCCACAGCCGGTTTCGCAATAGCCTTCTTGGCCACAGCTTTTTTCGCCACGGCCGGTTTGGCAGCAGCCGCTTTTTTAACGGCCACCTTGGCGGCTGGCTTTTTAGCCACGAGCTTTTTGGCGGGCGCTTTTTTCGCAGGAGCCTTAGTAGCAGGTGCTTTTTTGGCGGCTGGTTTGGCCGCCTTTTTGATTGGCATCGATCTTCCCCCCTTTCTCTCCGCAGTTGCGGTGGTGTGAGTGTGGATGGAACGGACTCACTTCAAGTGGATGTCTAATAACATGTGAATAACTTGTCAATAAATATTCTGCAATGGTGGGTCAAATGGGCAAAGGCGGCGCATCTCCGGTTCGCCGAAGAGCAGGGCTCAAGCGTTTTTCCCGCTCCCCCGCCGCGCTCGGTTGCCAGCCCAAAATCGCTTAAACCGGAGATGCGCCCAGGCAAAGAGCCCTTTTTCCAGAGAAGGCCGGAACCCCGTTCGAGAGCGGCCCCGGATGCTTCTCGAAGGCGGGCTGCATTTTTGCGGGAGGCAACTCAATGCGGGAGGCGTCACGCAGCCGACCCAGACCGCAGGGGAGGGACTTTGGACGTTTCGTCCCTTGGAGAAATCCGCAGTCGAGCAACGCATCGCGATCCAAACACAGCGACATGCCTCGCAACCAGTCAGGGGAAAGGTATTCCACCCCAGCCAGCGAGCAGTTGAGCGACGAACGGGCCGAGAGCGCAAAGTGGGTCCGCGAATACGGACGGGACCGGGTCGATGCGGTGCTAGAACTGTACTGATGGATGGCCCAAGGGACTATAAATTACCTCGGCATTAAGGTAGTCGTGCGCACCAGCCCCGGGTTACTAGCAGACGTCGGGGCAGAAGCCTCCTGAACTAATGAAGGGGCGATTCTGATGTTAGGGCTCGATTGCTCAAGAATTTGGACCACCCCGTTTGTCCCGATAATTTTCATTAATCATCCACGAAATCGCCTGGCACCGCAGAGAAGCCTTTCACCAAGCCTTCGAACGGACCGGAGGAGCCGCCTGCCGATTCATCATGGAAGAACCCGATCGCTTCCGCAAATGGCGCAAACGCTTCGAGAAAGAAGGAGGCGGATGAGCCGGGGGTATGAGTGAATGATAGGCGGAGGGGAAAAGACTGTTTAGACCGGTAGCCAGCCCTGTCAAATGCCCAAGTCCAAGAGCTTGCGGCACAAGGTGTTTTAAATTTGCCAGATTGTCAGCAACCTGAAATTTATCGAAAGACTTTTGAGCAATCCCCATTACCTCCGACATCCGCGGACATCCGCTTCGTGGCGAAAAGACCAACGATTGAGTAACCCGTTATCGATTTAATTTTTCCTATATGACTGTCGCGCCGACCATCGCCCGAAATTTCGTCTGCTCCTAACTTTTTCACCGCTCCCATGCCTGAACCACCTTCCAATTCCTACTGGCGGCGAAAGATCCACGCTCTG
>CAZSPO010000295.1:0-4795 GCA_964608775.1 uncultured Chthoniobacterales bacterium
GGGTGATGGATGGGATGCACCGCGTCTGCAAAGCCTGGTTGATCGGCCAAACTAATATCGCCGCCTTCCGGCTCCCCCGCTTGCCGCCACCCGACTATATCGACGTCGCCCCGGACGAGTTACCCTACGATATTTAAAGCAAGAGTAGGAACGCAGGGCCTAACACTCATCGGCACCCCGCCTCCAGCCTTGGACCAGCGTTATGCACCACGCTGACGACGGCGCAACGCCAACAAACCGAGCGAGCCTAGAAGAAGCAGGGCTGTCGCAGGCTCCGGCACCGCTGAAACGCGCACGGCTTCCAACTCCGCGAGATTAAGGACTCCCTCATACACACGAATGTCAGAGAGGAAAGCGTTCGGCGTCCGGTCAAGGCCTGACCGACCTGATCCTGCGACCTCGAAATTAACATCAGGCGAACCGGTGGTCCCCGCGTTTAAGCTCAACGTCGTGCCTAGTTGCGTCACGGCGCTTGAGGGGTCGGCGAGATAAAAATTAAGATTATTTGTCGTCTGTGTTCCATCGTAGGTCAGCGCGTAAAAGATCCAACTGTCAGTCGCAAATCCACCAGAGACTGCTGCGGAATCGGCCTGAACCAGATCAACATTCAGGGTGAAGATGGTATTCGCGCCATTGAACCAGAGTTCGAAACCATTGCCTCCCGTGTCCGCGAACGAGACGAGTCGATCGAGATTGGCGGCTTCTGCTTGCAGGTTGAACCACCCCGTCAGGGTCAACGCATCCAACCCTTGAAGCTTGGTGGGGGTGCTGCTGGTCACCACATTGTTGTCTTGCGCTCCGCCAGCGGTGCTCATGGAGTAGGTATAGGCCCCTGGGGAATCGACGACTCGCGTGGCGGAATTTTGAAATGTGCCGTTGGCGGCGGGGGCGATGCCGGTGTCGAATGGACCGAAGAGACGGGACCGTTGCGCATCAACGTGGAGGATTACCTCGGAATTTTCGAGGATGTGCCCGGATTGCGCATTCCGCCGCGGATGCGATTTCACAACTGCTCGTTTTGCTTGTTTGTCAGGCAAAACCGCCAGGGGTTTCGCGATTGTTTCGCCAACAAACGGGCGGTGAACCGCCTTTTACAACGTCGCAAACGCCACATCCAAGGGCTCTGCCATCTGGGTTTGACCGATCTGGTGGCTCCGGTAGTCGTCGAGGGGCTCTGTGTGGCCGGAGTCTTCTACGGGTCGGTCGTGGTGCGAGAGAAGGAGGCCGAGGCCCGCCTCCGACTCAGGGCTTATTGCGTCCGGCGCGGCTTTGCCATGTCGAATTACCTGGGGGAGTTCGACAAAATCCCGAGGGTGAATTCGGACGAACTCCCCGTTTACCGGAGGCGATTGGACACCGTGGCGAGCGTGTTGGCCCGACTGGTCTTGGATTCAGGGCTGCCGCTCACCCGTTATCGACAAGAGGCAGATGCCGAAACAGCGAGGCAGCGGGCAGGGTATCCGCCGGTCCTGCAAGCGGCCATGCGCCATTTGGAGCGGTGCTACGCTCAGCCATTGACGCGGGAAAGCGTGGCGCGACATTTACATTGCAACCCCGGCTACCTGAGCACGCTTTTTTCCACCTATCTCGGTGTCACCTTCCTGCATTATCTGAGCACGATAAGGGTGAATCGCGCCAAGCGAATGCTCGAACGGACGACCCTGACAGCGGGCGAGATTGCTTTCGCCGTCGGATTTAAGGAGCAGAGCCACTTCAACCGTCGTTTCCGCGACATTGTCGGTCTTTCCCCGATCGAATATCGCCAAAGCAAGACGGGTATGTCGGCTGGTTGACCCCCTGAGAGATCGGTGATACCAAACGACTATGTTGACTGCTACCCATCGACCGCTCACGGTCCACGACTATTACACCCTGCCAGAGCATGGCCCTCAGTATCAGCTCATCGAAGGAGAACTTTACATGGCTCCCGCCCCAAACCGTTTTCACCAAGTCATCTCAGGCAATCTGGAATTCATCCTGCGGAAATACATCGAAACCCATCCCATCGGGAAAATTTATCATGCCCCGTTCGATGTTTACCTCTCCGATGTGAATGTGTATCAGCCCGACATTCTTTTTCTCGCCAAGGAACATTACGCGCTTGAAACCAAGCAAGGGCTTCGTGGTGCCCCCGATCTGATCGTGGAAATCTTATCCCCCAAAACTTCCGAACTCGATCTCGGAGTCAAACGCGAAGTCTACACCCGCTGCGGCGTCGAAGAACTCTGGATCATCGACCCGGACGCGCTCAGGATCTCGCTCTTTCGCTTGCAGGAAAATGCCGAGACCCCGGTCAAAGTCGTCGAACCCACTGGCAGATGGAGCACCTCCCTCCTTCCCGGGCTAGACATCGAGGCCGCAGCGGTCTTCCAAGACTGAGATTCGCTTGACTGAGTCCTCTTTATGAAAAAAACAAACATCATCCTCATCTACGCCGATGACCTGGGTCGCGGCATGCTCAGCTGCTACGGCCAGAAATACTTCAAGACTCCCAACATCGACCGCATCGCCCATGAAGGCGTCAAGTTCGAGCGTGCCTATGGTTGCGCCTTCTGTGCCCCAGCCCGAGCCTCTCTCATCACCGGATGGCACGACTGCCACCGCGGCGGATGGACCTTCACGCCCGGCGGATGCTACAATCGTTTTACCCAAGGACGCCTCACACGAGACGAACTTTCCGAACTCATCCACACCTACTCCCATCAGCCCGATGACCGGGAAACCTTCCTCGGCCAAGTCGCTCAGGAAGCTGGTTACGTCACCGCTGAAATCGGGAAACTAGAGTGGGGTTTTGCCACCACCGATCAAGAAATCCGTCGTCACGGCTGGGACTATCATTACGGCTATTACGACCATCAGCAGTGTCACGGGTTCTATCCTCCTTACCTTTTCGAAAACGGTGAGGTGGTCAAGATCAAGGGCAACACCCGGGACGACTTTGGTAAGCGTCGCGATGGCGAGAGCCCTGAGAACAAGGAGCACCGCTGGAATTTCGATGGCTGCGCGACTTATTCCCAGGACCTGTTCGATCAAAAAATCGAAGCTTTTCTGGAAAAAAATCAAAACAACCCCTTTCTGCTCTTCCACCCCACCCAGCTTCCTCACGGCCCCATCGTCATCGAGGAAATCCATCCGGACGTGAAAAATATTCCTGATCTCACCGACTACGAGAAGGAATACGCTTCTATGATCTTGCGCTTGGACCAAACCGTCGGCGTCATTCTGGATAAAGTAAAGCAGCTGGGGATCGACGAAAATACAGCCATCTTCTTCAGTTCCGACAACGGTCACGCCACCTATTATCGGGAGGAAGGTCACATGAACCCCCAAGTCAATCTGAAGACAGGCGAGTCCTATGATAACGTGAAGACCAAGTTCTACACCGAACTCAGCAACGATGTTTTTAACGGAAATGATGGCATGGCGGGCCTTAAGTTCACCAATTGGGAGGGAGGCGTCCGCATTCCCTTCATGGTGCGCTGGCCGGGAGTGGTCGAACCTGGAACGGTTTCAAACCATATGATTGCCAACTACGACTTCATGACCACCGTGGCATCCATCGTGGGCGTGCCCGCCCCCGAGGATAAGGACGGCATCTCCTACCTGCCCGAGCTTTCTGGTAAGTCCGACCAGCAGACCAAGCACGACTACGTCGTCTACGCCTCACCACTCGGCCCCGCGTTGACCACGGAAGATGGCTGGAAATTCCGTCACCTGCGCGTTCCCAAGAACACCCACTACCAGCTCTACCACCTTCCCTCTGACCCCCGGGAAGAACAGAACGTCGTTATGGAAGCGGACAACCGGGATGTGGCCAACCGCCTCAGCACCGCCCTCCTCGCGGAATGCACCGGAAACTTCGCCAACGGCCAGCCCGAAACCCACACCGTTCGCCTCCCCGGCCACCATTACTACGGTCCCGAGTGCCACTGGGGCCTGGCGCCTTAGGGCGCGCGGAGCGCTTTCTTCTCCTCTTCTCAGTCGGAGGTTTCCGGGGGCGTTGCTCCCCTATGTCTCAATGGATGACCCCACTGCCTTTCCCTATTCTGGAAAACCGGGCCTCACGCGGAGACGCGGAGAAAAGTAAGGCGGAGTCGACGGGTTTGTTGATTTTCAAAATCCGAGAACATGGGGCTGGAGAGTTTGGTGCCGGAGGCACCCGTGAGATCAGCCGGTGAATCCGTATGAACCCGTGCCGGAAGCACCCAGGATATCAGCCAGAGAATGCGCATAAACCCGTGGCGGAAGCACCCAGGACATTAGCCGGTGAATCTGTATTAACCCGTGCCGGAGGCACGCAGGACATTAGCCGGTGCGTGCAAACCACCGGTTTAGGTTCCAACCCGGTTTCGCCCCGGCAGGGGCGGCGCTTTCCCTCCCCGCTCCAGGCGAAACCGGGTCGGCGGCACCACATCCCAACAGCTCCGCCCCCGCCTGAATACCTGGCTCGGCGCAACCCTCGACGGCACCATCTCATCGTGCGGTTTTCCATCGAGACAGCGGAGCCTTTTCAGAGCCCCTTATCTCACCCGCGCTGGCTCCTCGGGGGCGGGGGGCGGGGAGAAAAAAAGAAAGGGCGGAAGACCGCAGTCTCCCGCCCTTTCGAGGTGGATGTTAGGATGGAAACCCAATCCAAAGGATTAGGCGCGACGACGACGGACCATGACGGTGGTGAGGAGGCCAAGACCGAGCAGGACGGCGGTGCCGGGCTCGGGGACGGAGCTCAAGACGCTATCGAAGTTAGTGCCCACTACTAAGTTTGAAATAACCTGGGTTGTGTTTCCGCCTGCTTGTC
>CAZSPO010000296.1:0-4778 GCA_964608775.1 uncultured Chthoniobacterales bacterium
CCACGCTGACCCGGTAACCGCGCCGAGCGAGCACCGCCTCCAGCGTCAGCAACACGGGGCGTTCGTCGTCGACCACCAAAATGTGCGGGCCGTCACTCATTCAACCCTGGGCGAGCTATCAACAGGTAAGACACAACGGTCATGAAGGAGGAATCCCGAAAGAACTTCAATGGCGATTCGCCGCGGGAGATAGGGGAAGGGTGAGCCGGAAATTCATCGGCTGCCACCATTCGACGGTAATTCCCATCGCGGACAGGGCGGTGAGAGCCGCCGGAAGTTGGAACCCATAATCGGATTGGCCAGCGAGCAAATCGGTGGCCGAAGGTCCTCCGACCGGCCCCAGGGTGAGTTGCCAAGCGTCGTCGACACATTCCCCCCGCATCCAGGGGGCAGGCAGGTCGGGGTTGGCCGCACGATGTTCACCAAGCAGCGTGGCACAGGCCTCGGTGAAAGCGGCCGGATCGAGATGCACGGTGGCACCATCCGGAGGAGCGGGGAAAGGGGCGCACGCCCCCGGTTCTCCCATGCCCGCCAGCCATTCGCCAAGCAGGGTAGGGGAGCAAGCGATCAAGGAAAGCTCCGGCGGCGTCAGATGACGGCGCAGCCGACCGAGCAGTTGTCCCAACCCGGCAACGCTCTGCCGAGCGCGGCTCAACTCAGATGCCACCTGCCGATCATCCGCCAGTTCACCGGCGAGGACGAGCTGAAGCTCCATCCCATTGAGCTGATTCCGAATGTCGTGAAAGAGCTGGCGGGTGGAATCAGCGAGGGCCTCCCAGCGAACCAAGTTGGGCGGGGCAGCCGATGATTCAGCGGTTCGGGAAGGATCAGGGGTCACGCTGCGGAAAAACGATCCGCACCCGGATCGGCTGCCCGTTCCACCACGGCCCCGCCATTCGCTGCGAGATGATTAAGCACATGGAACGTGCTCTCGATGTCCGCCCCGATCGCTCCGGCAATCGTTTCGGCCGTCGCCGCTGCGGCCCCATGAGATTTCAACCAACCGGCCACCTGCTGTTGCAGGGCGAGCACCCCAGCCGCCGCTTTCTTGCCGGCCTCCACTCCTGGCTGGTGGTAGGCGTTTACATTGACCAATGATCCGTAAAACCCGACCGCCCGATCATAGAGCGCGATCAATGCGCCGAGCGAGGCTGCATGCACCTCTGGCAGGGTGATGGTGATCGATTGGCGCCCGGTTTCCGCCAGGGCGTTTCGGGTGCCGCGGAGGAAGCCGTGGAGGAAATCGCTGGAAGTCGCGCCGGGTTCGACCTCCAGATCGGCTCCGGCCCGGCCTTTGGCCACTTCGATAAAGGTCACAAAGAAATTATGCACCCCGTCCCGCAGCTGTTGCACGTAAGCATGTTGGTCGGTCGAACCTTTGTTTCCATAAACCGCGATGCCTTGATGAACAATCGCCCCAGCAAGATCTTTCTCTTTCCCGAGCGATTCCATGACGAGTTGTTGAAGATACCGGCTGAAGAGCAGCAGCCGATCTTTGTAGGGTAGCACCACCATATCTTTCCGACCTTTTCCATCGCCGCAGAACCACCAGGCGAGCGCGATTTGCATGGCAGGATTGGCGGCCTCATGCCGACGGGTCACGGCATCCATCTCGGCGGCCCCCCGCAGGAAGGCATCGATGTCGAGCCCCTGCAATGCCATCATGACCAACCCCACCGTGCTCATCACCGAGGTTCGGCCTCCCACCCAATCCCACATGGGAAACCGCTTCAGCCATCCCTCCGCCACGGCGTGTTGATCCAAGAGACTTCCCTCTCCCGTGATCGCCACCGCCTGCGAGGCAAAGGGAATGCCGGCTGATTGGAAGGCGGCTTCGGCGTAGAGCATGCCGTTGCGGGTTTCCTTGGTGCCGCCACTCTTTGAAATCGACAAGACCATCGTCGTGGCCAACGCCCCGCCGATCTTCTCCAGCACCCGATCCATGCCATCCGGATCGGTGTTGTCAAAAAAATGGACCCGCATTTTATCATCCGACGTGCTGAGTGCGTCCGCGACCAGTTGCGGCCCCAGAGCAGAGCCGCCAATTCCAATCACCAGAACCTCCGTGAACAGCTGCCCGTTCGCCGCCACAATGCGACCCGCATGAACGGCATCGGCAAAGGTGTGAATATCGGTCAGCGTGCTCGAAATGGCCTCGCGCAGTTCCGCCGTGGGAGCCAATGACGGTTCGCGCAGCCAATAGTGGCCGACCATTCGGTCTTCATCCGGATTCGCGATGGCCCCTTGCTCCAAGGCATCCATCGCGATGTGGGCGGCCGCCACTTTTTCCTGCATCCGCTCGTGAAAACCGCGATCCCAGCCAACCCGGCTCAGATCCAGGTGGAACCCCACCTCGGGGTAACGATGGTAATGGGAGAGAAATTCGTGCCAAGTCGGGGTGATGCTCATATCGCCTTTGACCGTAAGCTTCCGGACGATCCGAAAGCAAAGGGGAAGTGGCCTGGAAACGGATATGACGAAAATGTTGCGAAAGCCCAGCCGCCCAACGGGAGAAAGCCCGTGGGTTTCCCGGTCGCATGGTTCGTCCAAATAAGCGGGCACCGCCTCGCGGGTGAATTGCGTCACCTCATCCAATGGTTCATACTCCTCTCCCCATGCAAACCCCTATTCGATTCGGTCTCGTCGGTGCCGGGCAAATCGCCCACGGCAGCGTTGATAAAATCAACAGCCATCCTGAAGCCGTCACGACGGCGGTCACCGATACAAACTTTGCCCGCGCCCAAGAGTTAGCCGAGAAAAAGGGGGTGCCGCACGCCTGCCGGTCCGCCGAGGAATTGTTCGCCCGGGAAGATGTCGACGCGGTCTATATTGCGGTGCCAAACAAATTTCACGCCCCGCTCGCCATCCAAGCGTTGGAGGCCGGCAAACATGTCTTGCTTGAAAAACCGTTCGCCACTCACTACGCCGAGGCAAAGGCCGTGGTCGACACGGCCAACCGAACGGGGCGCGTGTTTAGTCTCGGCATGAATTATCGTCTCCGCCCCCAAGCGCAAATGGCGAGGGCCGTGGTGCAAAGCGGCGTGCTCGGAGAGATCTACCATGCCAAAGCCTGGTGGTTCCGACGAAAGGGGATTCCCAAACTCGGCACTTGGTTTGGCAACAAAGCCCTGGCTGGCGGCGGCTGTCTCTACGATATCGGGGTCCATTACCTCGACCTCGCGCTGTTTCTGCTTGATGAATTCAAACCGGTCTCCGTCTCCGGAGTCACTTACACGAAATTTGGCAATCGGGGAGCCGGCGAAGGGGGGTGGGGCATGTCCGATCGCGGGGAAATCCAGTTTGATGTGGACGACTTTGCCAGCGCCCTGATCCGGCTGGAAAGCGGGCGCAGCGTGACCCTCGACGTCGCCTGGGCCAGCCACATCGAGAGCCGCACCCTCGGTGATGTCCGGCTGCTCGGCACGCACGCCGGGATGTTATCCGACCCCTGTAAGCTGTTTAAGGAAGATGACGAAACCGGCGATTACACCGTCACGACGGAATTTGATCTTCCCATCGCCTTTCCGCACGGCGACCGATTCCATAATCTCGTCAATCATCTGCTCGGTCGCGAACCGCTCTCGACCTCGCATGAGGAAGCGTTGGCCGTGCAAAAAATCTTGGACGCCATTGACGAATCATCCCGCACCGGCAAAGAAATCTCCTGTCTCTAACCCAATCCCCGCACACCCTGTTTCTATGAAAGCCACTGATTTCGGAGTCCAAAGTTACTGCTTCCGCCATTTTAAAGAGAACGCCCAAGTCGCCCGGATGGTCCGCGAGATCGGGCTCGATAAAATCGAGCTTTGCGGCGTCCACGCGGATCTCGGCGATCCGGCTGCCTTTGGTGAGGTGGTGAAAATTTATCGAGAAGAAGGGGTCTCCGTTATCTCCATCGGGGTGCAGACCTGCCAGGGGAGACCCGAGGAAGAGCGTTGGTTTGAAAGTGTGCAAGTGGCCGGGGCAGCGCACATGTCCATTCATCTCACCCCCGCGCATTACGTGGCGGCGATTGCGAAAATTCGGGCGTGGTCGCGTCAATATGGGGTGAAACTCGGGCTGCACACCCATGGTGGCTACATGTTTGGCGGCTCGCCCGATGTGGCGAAGCTGGTGCTGGAACTTGGCGGACCCGAAGTCGGCCTCTGCATCGATACCGCCTGGGTGATGCAAATCGGCCCCCGCCGCGGCAACCCGGTTCAGTGGGCGAAGGATTTCGCCGGCCAAATCCACGGAGTGCATTACAAAGACTTTGTCTTCGACCGCAGCGGTCAATGGGAAGATGTGGTGGTGGGTGATGGAAACCTGCCACTGGCAGAATTCGTGCAGGCTTTGGAAGTCGGCGGATTCGACGGCATGGCCGTGATCGAATATGAAGCCGACGTCGAAAACCCGGTCCCTGCCCTCAAACGCTGCGTCGAACGGATGCGGGAGCTGACCGGGCCCAGCCGCGGGTGAGCGGTGTCTCCCGTCCCCCACAGGCGGGATCGCAGCGGATGCTTGTGATGAAACCCGCCCGGACCCGCCAACCCTGAATCATGTCCTCTCCAAATGTCCTGCTCTTAATGGGTGATGAACACCCGGTCTTCATGACCGGATGTTACGGACACCGATCCGTGCGAACCCCGCACATCAATTCGCTGGCCGCCCGCGGTCAGACTTTCGATGCCATGTATTGCTCCAGCCCGATCTGCGCTCCCTCGCGGGCCTCGTTTATGACAAGCCAGCATGTGCACACCATCGGCGTCTGGGACAATGCCGCCCCGCTCAACTGTGAT
>CAZSPO010000297.1:0-4768 GCA_964608775.1 uncultured Chthoniobacterales bacterium
CCGTCGGCTTCCTCCTCTCTCCTCACTTTTCGCAACTTTCGGTGATGCGCCCTAAAGGGGGCGGGGGACTCCCTGCCGAATCAGGGTAACCCGGATAATTCCGTGTCACAACAGCAGGCTAACGTCGAGCGACCTCGATGATTTTCCCGGGGATCGGCCATTGGACTGGGTGATCAAGCGGCTCAGGGATGCCCGGGTGGAGGCCGGGATCGTCGGTTGTCTCCATCCAGCGAAGCAAATCAGCGTCGAGCTGGATCTGGACTTTGTCATATTCGGGGCGGTTGGCCACGTTGTGTTGTTCCCAAGGATCGTGGCGCAAGTCGTAAAGCTCGATTTCGGGCCGGGGCTCCGTTTCGCGGGGGAGCGGCTGACCATCTCCTGAGCCGGAGATTCGGAATCCAGTCATTTCGTGGGCATACCAAGGGCGCTGACGCTTGGCGGGTTGAAGATGGCGGATATAACTAAAATCGCGGGTGCGGACAGCTCGTTGGGGATCATAGAAGTCGATATATTCAGATCGCTCCACATCATCTCGTTCGCCATGGAAATTGCGCTCAATGAAGAGGTGATCGTTAGGTTGATAAGGCTGACCGTCGAGGAGGGGCCAGAATGAGCGACCGTTTAAATCGTCCGGGGGTTGGACTCCGGCGGCTTCGAGGAGGGTGGGGAGGAAATCAATATTCGGGATGAGATGATCGACTTGATAACCCCGGTGCCGGTCGCCCGGGGGGCGCACGATAAGAGCGATTTCGACGCCCGGTTCATAGACATGCCTTTTCCCGCGTTGACACCCGGTGCCGTGGTCGGTGGTGTAAATGATGAGGGTTTCCTCTTTGATACCGAGTTCTTCGAGAGCCGAAAGCAGGCGCCCGAAGTGATGATCCATATATTGGAGGGAAGCATACCAATGCGCCCAGCGTTGGCGGGTGATCGGACAATCGGGTTCGGTCGGCGGGATCCAGCATTGATCTTCAGGGACGGGCCCGCCATGGCGTTCGGTGTGGACGCCGCTCAGATGGCTCGCGTGAGTTTCATTGGTTGCGATGTTAAGATAGAAAGGCCGGGAAGCGTCGCGGTTCCGCAGATAGTCAATCGCATGATTGACCGCCAGACGGGTGTCACATTTCCAGAAATGCTTGTTGTGATCCTCGGCTCCATCGATTTGGTAACGCATTTCGCCGTAAAGCCGCTCGTGGCAAAATCCGAAGTGGGCGGTTTCGTAGTTGGCGTCATTGAGAAAATCGACGGTGGTGGGAATTTCCTTTGGCAAAGTCCAGCCCATTCCGCCAAGGCCGAGAGTGCCGGTGACGTGGCTGTATTTTCCGGTCATCGCGCAGTTACGGGAAGGTCCGCAACAGGGGGCGGAACAGAAGGCTTGGCGAAAGAGCACGGCGTCGCGAGCGAACGCGTCGAGGTTCGGGGAGAAGGGAATGGGGCGGTCGTAGCAGCCGAGGAAACGTCCGGTGTCGTGGGTGACAAAGTAGAGGATATTGGGGGTGCTGGGCATCGCAGGAAGTTTTAGCGGGGGCTTGCACGGGCGCAAGGCATATGAAAGTCTCCGCATTCAAATGTTGGCTCTCCTCCGCTTACGACCCGGTCGCCGTGTGGGCAAACGGGTTTGCCTCCGGGTTGGCCTTTTGCTGGGAGGGCTGGGGGTCAGCCTGGGTTGGGTCGGCTGCGGTCCGGTCAATACTTACCAGCCGCCGCCTCCGGTTCCGGTGCAAATTGAGACGGCCACCCCGCGTGATGAAGTGGTTTACGATGTCTTCCCAGGGCGGACAGCAGCGGAGGATTCGGTCGAGGTTCGCGCCCGAGTAGACGGTTTTTTGGCATCGGTCCATTTCGAAGCAGGTGCGATGGTAGAAGCGGGGCAGTTGTTATACCGAATCGATCCGCAGCCCTTTCAAGCCGCGGTGGAAGGGGCCCAAGGCGAATGGGCGAGCGCCCAAGCTTCGTTGGAACTGGCGGAGACCACCCTGGCTAGGCAGAAGGAGCTCTTTGATAAAAAAGCCGTGTCAGAACTCGATTTTCTCCGCGCAAAAGCGGAACGCGACAAGGCGGCAGCCATGGTGCAGATCGCCGAGGCCACCCTGGAAGCCCGGCGGCTTGACCTCTCCTACACCGAGATCACTTCGGCCATCACCGGTCGGACCTCAATGAATAACGTGAGCGCCGGCAACCTTGTTGGTCGGGGAGAGGCCACCTTGTTGACCACGATTGTGACCGTGAATCCGGACATTGTGGAGTTCGAACTCGATGAAAGGCAGCTCGTCCGGTTGTTACAAAGGATGGGGGGAGCCCGTGAATTGCCGGAAGCGGCCACAGCGGAGTTGGAATTTACGGACGGCCACTTGCATCCCCACAAGGGGCGCCTCCGATTTATTGATAACCAGGTGGATCCCCGCACCGGGACTATCCAGTTGGAGGCGGTCTTTGATGATCCCGAGGAGCTGATGCTGCCCGGTCTTTTCGTCCGCATCCGGTTCCCGCGGTCGATCTCCGGGGCGATCACCGTGCCGCAGACGGCGGTGCTGCGAGATTTGGGCGGGGCTTATGTCTTAGCATTGAACGCCGAGGGAGTCGTTGAACAACGGTATGTCACCACCGGCTCCCGGGTGGATGACCGGATTCAAATCACGGAAGGGCTTTCGGCGGGGGATCGCGTGGTGGTCACCAATCTCCAGCGGGCCCGGCCTGGCAGTCCGGTGGCGGTGGTGGAGCCGTCGCCCACCCCCGATTCCACCCCCTCGGCGGGTTCCTGAGATGTTCAGCATCTTTTTCATCCGGCACCCGGTTTTTGCCGCCGTCATTTCGATCCTGATTGTGTTGGGCGGCGTGATCGCCCTCACCGTGTTGCCGGTCGCCCGCTATCCGGATCTCGCCCCGCCCACGGTGAGTATTTCCACGGTTTATCCGGGTGCGAATGCCACGGTGGTAGCGGAAACCGTGGCCGCCCCGATCGAGGAACAAGTGAACGGCGTCGAAGGGATGCTCTATATGGAGAGCGTCAGCGGCAACGACGGCAGCATGAACCTCACCGTGACTTTCGAGACCGGCACCGATCTCGATATCGCGAATGTGCTCGTGCAAAACCGGGTGTCCGTCGCCCTGGCCCAGTTGCCGGAAGAGGTAAAACGGATGGGGGTCACCGTCAAAAAGCGCTCCACCGACGTGGTGGTTTACTGCGCCTTTTATTCGCCAGACGGACGGTATGACGACATCTTCATCAGCAACTACGTCAGCCAACGGGTGCGCAATGAATTGAGCCGCGTGAGTGGGGTGGGAGACTTGGCGGTTTACGGCACCGGCGATTACAGCATGCGGATTTGGCTCGATCCACTCCGGCTCCGGTCGCTCAACCTGTCCGCCGGGGAAGTGGTGGCCGCCATCCGCGAGCAAAATGTCCAGGTGGCAGCCGGCACCATCGGCGGAGCCCCGGCCCCGCCCGGCACGGCTTATCAATATGTGGTCAACGCCCGGGGGCGGCTCCAAGAGCCGGAGGAGTTTGGGCGAATCGTCATTCGCACCTCCGAACAAGGGGGCGTGTTGCGGTTGCGCGATGTCGCGCGGATTGAGCTAGGGGCGGAGAGTTACCATTTCGCCTCCCAATTCAACGGGCAACCCTCTGCAACCGTCGCGGTTTACCAAGTGCCAGGCTCGAATGTGATGCGAGTGGCGGCCGGGGTGAAAGCGGAGCTGGAGAATCTCAAGCGGACTTTTCCCGAAGGCTTGGATTATCGGATTAGCTTTGATGCGACCGATGTCATAACGGCTTCCATCCGGGAAGTGATCATCACCTTGCTGATCACCCTCGTTCTCGTGGTGCTAACCGTTTACCTTTTCTTACAAGATTTCCGCGCCACGCTAATTCCAGCGGTGACCATCCCGGTCAGCTTGATTGGCACGTTTGCCGCGATGTTAGCGCTAGGGTATTCGATTAACATTCTGACCCTGTTCGGACTCGTATTGGTTATCGGGATCGTGGTGGATGACGCGATTGTCGTGGTGGAAAATACCATGCGCCATTTGCAAGCTGGCTTGGCTCCGAGAGAGGCGGCCGAAAAAGCGATGCGCGAAGTGAGCGGCGCCGTCATCGCCACCACCCTGGTGCTGCTCGCCGTGTTCGTGCCGACGATTTTTATGGGCGGCATCACCGGTCAGTTGTTTCGGCAATTTGCCGTGACCATCTCGATTGCGACCCTCTTCAGCTCCGTCAGCGCCCTGACCCTCAGCCCGGCTTTGTGCGCGCTCCTGCTCCGGCGGAGCGAGCGAGTGCCCCGGTTGTTTCGCTGGTTTAATCGAGGTTTGGAAAAGGTGACGGGGCTCTACACCGGGGTGGTCCAAATGGCCCTCCGGCGCGCGGTGTTGGGGACGGTCTTGTTTCTTGCACTCGCCGCGACCGCCATTTGGGGGTTGGGTTCCCTCCCGACCGGCTTCGTCCCGCAGGAGGACGAAGGGTATTGTTTCGTGAGCTTCCAGCTGCCGAGTGGGTCCAGCACCAACCGCACCCGCGATGTGGCCGAACAACTCAATGCCCTCGTCGCCCGCACGCCGGGGGTTTCGCATTTTATTACCATCGCCGGTTACTCCTTGCTTGATGGAGCGGTGAGCAGTGCTTCCGGCTTCTTAATCGTCTCGCTGAAGCCGTGGGATGAGCGCACCACCGAGCCACTTTCCATGGAAGCGATCATTGCCCGGCTCAATGGCGATCTGGCCCGGCTCGCCGATTGCGTCGCTTTTTCATTCGCCCCACCATCGCTGCCTGGGG
>CAZSPO010000298.1:0-1217 GCA_964608775.1 uncultured Chthoniobacterales bacterium
ACGAGCACGGCCCGGCCGGTGACCTCGGCCAGCGGGGGCGGCACGGCGTTCCAATCGGCCCGCTGCCAACCGGTGGGCAGCACTGGCAGTTGCAATTCGAGGCGACCGGTGGTCTCCAACGTGGCGAAGGCGGTCAATTGCCGGACTTCGAGCGGGCGGGCGGGTGCAAATGGGAAAATCGTCGCCTCGGGATTGAGCCGCTGTTGAAATTCTACCGCAACCGCCGTTTCACCGATAATTCCGCGGCGGAATCGAATTTCCCAGATGTCTGACCCGGGGAGGCGGACGATTTCGGAAACGGCTTCTCCGTTGGCCCGGACGCTATCGGCTGTTTCGTCGTCGAGCTCGGGGAGCAGGAGTTGAAACGATTTGACGGCCGCATTTTCGATTTTGTGCCGGAGACCGACCCTATGACGGGCTTGGCCGTCTCGCACCTCAACGGCGTGGAGCATTTGAGCGGTGACCCACGGATCGAGCTGGGTGATCCCAAGGGCGAGTCGCCAATCCGCTTGGAGCAGTCGAAAGGCGAGGGCTCCTGGTTGCAAATCGTCGGCGTCCCCCGGATCGATCTGGGAGACATTCTTTCTGTCAACCGTGCGAAGTCGGAGTCCTAGGCCGGGGGAAACCACCAGGGTTCCGTTGCTCCTGGCCGCATCTTCCAGATTGAAGCGGGGCACGTCCCAGACTTCCTGGGCACCGGGGGCCGGGCCGGAGAATGTGGCGGCAAAGGTATGCAGCCCGAGCGTCCGGCTTTTGAGATGCATCACGATCTGCCGGTCTTCCGGGCTGGTCTGTTCGGTCCAATAGCCGAGCGATGGGCCTGACACGCTCTCGATTTCAAGCCCAGGAGGAATGGGGAAAGCCATGCGGAACACGCCCGCCCGCCGGATATCCACCTCGAAATCGACTCCCAACACCAATCGTTCCTCTCCCACCGAGAGCACTTGCCGAGTCGAAACGCGGAGCTCGGGTTCGACCCTCCCGGCGCGCACGGTGAGGTGGGCGGGTTCTCCCCCGAACCGGAATACTCGGTGCAGGGAGGGCGGCGTCGAATTCATCCCCTTGGGAGCGAGCAAAACGGAGCTGAAATCTTCAAAATCAATCCGGGTCATCCCTTCCGCGACGACCGATTCGGGCTGAGCTTCCTCGCCAAACGCCAGGGCAACCATCCCGGTTTCCCCTGCCATGCCCTCCACCCGGATCGGCTCAAGGAGGAC
>CAZSPO010000298.1:1227-4762 GCA_964608775.1 uncultured Chthoniobacterales bacterium
AAGGAGGACCTCCATCGGCAGGGGGTCGGATGGCCGTTGGGTGGCCAACTCGATGACGAAATCCCCGGTGCGCACCCGCTGCAACGCGATCGTCAGCAGTCGGGTGTCGGGGTCAAAACGCCAGCCACCCTCCGGTTTTGCGCCCGTTCCAAACAGCGGCTCCCCTACTTCGCCCACCATGAATCCCTCCGGAATTCGCACCTGCAATTGCCGCACCTCCCCTTGAGCCACCCGGATTCGGATGCGATGGCGACCATCGATTACGCCGGGGCGTGGCACAAAGAGGGTTTCCGTCTCTGCAAAGGCGCTCAGAGTCTCCGCAGCGGCATCGCGTTGCTTCGGATGAATGCGAATCCGATGCCGGTCCGACGGAGCAAACATCAGTTCTGCCCCGCTGACGCCTTCCGG
The DNA here is from genome assembly GCA_964608775.1 of uncultured Chthoniobacterales bacterium. GTDB lineage: Bacteria > Verrucomicrobiota > Verrucomicrobiia > Chthoniobacterales > CAZSPO01 > CAZSPO01. The sequence goes on from CAZSPO010000298.1 coordinate 1,636, forward strand.
CAGACCGGCCCACGGCTGAATGGCGACAGCGTCGGTCGCACTGAATCCCCAGCCGGGTTCGTCGCGCCGAATCTTGACTCGATGCACGGCCGCGTTGCCAGTGGGAAGTTCAAGGTAAGTTCCGTCTGCCGTCAGTCCGAGCTGATAATGCAAGCGGGCGGTCACCAGCCCGCTCCGCTCCGCCGCCACCACGAACCCACGGTTGTTCTCCCGCTGCGCCAGTCGGAGACTCTCTCCCTCGAACGCCGTCAACACCACATCGCGGTTGAGCAGCTGAAAGACCTCGCCTGCCTCTGCTTGAGTCCGAATCGTCAGCCGAACCTCTGCCCCGGTGGCGTTGATCGTGATTTCCTGCTCGAACTGGTCCGGCAACCGCGTCGATTGCCCGGTGGCGGAGGAGGGAGACCCAAGAAGGGTGAGCAGGCCAAGAGCGGCTGCGGATGAGGCCAGTCCTCCCGCCCGTTTCCAGCCCGAAAACAAGGGGGGGAGACAGGTGGCGAGCAAAGAAATGGCGAGCCAACCGAAAAAGAGCGGAGCCCCTGGATGTTGAAGCAATCCGCCCAGCGCGGCAGCCGCCCATCCGAGCGCCATCACGGGTCGTCGCCACGGGATCAGCCCGATCCAAGCCGCTCCCAACACCAGCAGACCGAGCCCCAGGAGAACAAGGCCGCCCCAGGAAACCATGGCTTGCCAGACCGGCAGATTCCACACGTTCAACGCCAGCGCCCGTCCGTTCGCCGCCACCGGAGCCACGATTTCCACATGGGCCACATTGGCGGAACGCCCAAGCAAGGCTCCCAACGTCCCCAGCCCGCAGGCAACTAACGCCGCGCAGAGAGCAACGGCGGCTCCCGTTTTCCACCAAAGAGATTTTCCCTGCTTACGCCCCAGCACAATCGCCAGCAAGCCGAGGCCAGCCGTCACGAAGAGAGAGATCTGCCCGTGCCCGGTTGATAACCATTCCAGCCCGCTCTCGGTTCGCACCCGGCTAGTGTGAACGGTTTTGCTGCTGCCCGGCACGAGGAGTCGTCCGGTATCCGCATGGGCCGTCCATTCCGCCGCCAGCCAGGGCGCATCGGCCATGGGGGCAGTGAGACGCAATTTATTGCCTCCACCGCCAGGTTGCCCATATCGCACAGAGACCTCGATCGGTGTGTCGGGATCGGCTTGTCCGGGGAGGGGAATGAGAATGGCTCCCCCTTCCGCCCGCGCATTCACCGCAGCCCCGCCTGCCCGCGCTTCCCAGAGGGTGGCTCCCGGCGGCAAGGTCAGCCGCAGCCCCCCGCCGGACCGGTTTTTCACGAACATCCGGACATCGGTTACCACTTGGCCGTCGCGCGATACGCGACTGTCGATTTTGGCAAAATCGATCACGCGCGCTACCGGTTCAGCATTTTCAAACCAGTCCAAATCGAGGCCCAGCGAGAAAGGGCGGCCTCCGTATTGAAAGACTGCCAGGGAAGGCGCGTTGGTCAGGAGCCGAAGTTCCGCTGGCAATTCACTCGGTTGCAACCGCAGCAAGGTCTCGGACGGTTGAAACGCCGAGCGCACTTGCAGAGGGCTTACCACTTGGAGATAACCGCGCTCCGAATGCACCCCCAGCGGACGCACCTCGCCCAGAGCCAGCGAACCGCCTCCCCGCGGCATGGGATGTTCGAAAGTCGCGAGCAATGTCGCTGCTCCCAGGGCCGGTCGATTAAGCGAAACGATCACCTCATTCTCAACCCGTCGCCATGACTGCACCGCTTGCCCATCGATCGCGAGGTTTCCCGCGTCGGGCGGCACGGCAATCCGCCACTCATTGACGGGGGCGCCAACGACAAAAAAGTTCAGCACCACGCTCCCGTAAGCCACCCCTTGGTTCAGCGAGTAAAGATGGAAGGCATCGGCCGTTACGCTTTGCCCGAGTTGTTCGACATTTAAGACCGCACTCCAATCAGCCTCCCGCAATCGGAATGCTTGTTGGAGTCCGGGAGATTGTTGCGGGAAAAAATTGAGTGGCATTTCCACCAACCCCTCCAATCGGGCTGGCACGATCCGGTATCCCGGCACTGCCACCACCCCGGCAAATCCACGCACGGCTCGCGCATCGGGATAGCGGAGCAGGGGCAGCGACCACTCCCCGGCAGCGGCGGCTTCGCTTCGTTCCAGTCGCAACTCGATCAGCGCCCGTCCACTGACCGGTTGGCCAAATAAAATCCGGAGCATCCGCCGACCGTCGGACGCTTCGCCGACAGTGGAATCGGCTACCTCCGTCCCGTTGACTGACGTGACGGCGTGGGAATCCGGCAAATCAATCGTCCAATCCCGCAGCGGGGCCTCGCGAATTTCAAGTTCCACACGGGCGAGAAGACTTCGGTCGCTCTCTGCCAATTCATACAGCAGCACCTGGTTCACCGTCACTTCCGGCACCACCTGGCGCACCGTCAGGGCCAAGGTGTAATCAGCGGTTGGGAACCGGTAGACCATGACCTGCGGACGGGCCGGATCATCGGCGTGTCCGGGAAATTGGTCGGGTGATAGCTGCATCAGGCCGGTCGTTTCCACGGGATCAAACCGGACCGCTCCATCGTTGCGCACCCGCAAAACCCCGGCGTGCCGCACCTCCCCGGCTTCCGGAGTCAATCGCAAGGGGCGCACGGTTGCGGGGAAGGCCCCGATCACGCTTTGGCTGCGGATTTCGTATTCGGCCGCATCCTCCACCGGTCGACTCAGTTGAACCACCAAACGGCGTTCCCCAGCCTCAGTTTCCACTTGCCATCCGCTCACGTGGGTGCCGATGACCTCGACGATTTCACCTTCGCCCACCATCGGAAACGTCAGTTCCGCCAGCCGCCCCTGAAGCATCCGGAGTTGAAATCGGCTTGATTGCCGCAATAACCCCGGTCCGACACTCAGATCGGTCTCGGCCTGTGCATTGACAAAAAGACGACCGTCAGCCGCCACGCCGGGTCCTTCCGCACGCCAACCGACATCGCATCCCCCTGAAACCGGCAACCAAGCGCGGGCCACCCCGGATGCGTCACGAAAAGGCACGACCTCAGCCCCAGAGTCGAACCGCAAACCGCTCGGCAAATTTTCTAGGTCAATCGGCAAAATCGCGAGGCCTGGCATTCGGAAATCGAGC
>CAZSPO010000299.1:0-4746 GCA_964608775.1 uncultured Chthoniobacterales bacterium
GAATTGACCCGGCGCGATCAGTTTTGGGATGGGGTGGTCCTCTTCCGGGAAGGGCAGTTGGAGGCGGCGGCGCTGGCTTTTGAGAACGCCCGCCCGGTCGGTCGGGAAGATCCGCTCATTCGATTTTACCTCGGTCGCATTCATCAATTGAAACGAACCGCACGCACCGCTCCCCCGGTTTCACCCGATTCCGCGCTCTCTTTGCATCCCTGACCCCATCGCCTACCCGATCGCGATGCAGTCCCTGATTCAATCGCTGCGTCGCCTCCCAGGCATCGGCCCCCGGAGCGCCGAGCGGATGGCCCTCTGGCTGATGCGCCCGGAGAACCATGCCGCCGATGAACTGGCCCGCGGGATCGGGGTCGCTCGTGAGCAGGTGCGGGCCTGTGAGGCTTGCGGCTTCTTCACGATGACCCCTCTGTGCGCCATCTGCCTCGATCCCGCCCGTCAAGGGAAAGCCATTTGCGTGGTCGAACATCCCTCCGACATCCTTCCCCTAGAACGAGCCGGGGTTTTCCAGGGCGTTTACCACAGTTTGGGTGGAAAATTATCGCCGCTCGACCGGGTTGGGCCCGCGCAATTGCGAATCGCGCCGCTCCAAGAACGGGCCACTGCCAACCCAGGGGTCGAAGTCATCCTCGCTCTCTCCGGCGATGTGGAAGGAGAAGCCACTGCCGCTTATTTGACCCGACTGCTCCAGGGCCTCGGGGTATTTGTCAGCCGCCTCGCCCAAGGGATGCCCGCCGGCTCGAGCCTCGAAGGAGCCGATCCCGTGACCCTGGCGCGCGCACTCGAATTTCGCACCCGCCCATCGCCCGAAGCGGAATCGCCCACGACCCACGGTTGATTTCCTCACGCAACCCTCCATCATTCTTCCCATGCCCACGCCCAAGATCGACCCAAGTCTTCACAAGCAAAAGAAGCCATCTTGGATCAAAGTCCGGCTCCCGTCGAATCCGGTCTTCTTTTCCACCAAAGGTCTTATTAGCGATCTCCGCCTTCATACGGTCTGTGAAAGTGCCCAATGCCCGAACCGTTGGGAATGTTGGAGCCATGGCACCGCAACCTTCATGATCGCTGGAGAACGTTGCACCCGAGCCTGCGGATTCTGCGCGGTCTCCACGGCCAAACCGCTCGCCCTCGAAGTCGACGAACCGCAACGGGTGGCCGAGGCGGTGGTCCGAATGAAGCTCACCCATGTGGTCATCACGGCCGTGGCCCGCGACGATCTGCCCGACGGTGGCGCGTTCCATTTCGCAGAAACGATTCGGGCCGTAAAAGCCGCCAAACCGGGGATCGTGGTGGAGGTTCTCACACCCGATTTCCACGCCAAAGCCGAACCTCTCCAATGCGTCATCGATGCGGCTCCCGAAGTGTTTAATCACAATTTGGAAACGGTCGAACGCCTCACCCCGCTCGTGCGTTCCCGGGCGAAATACCGGACCTCGCTGGAAGTGCTTCGGATGGTCAAAGCCATGGCTCCTCAGATTCACACGAAGAGCGGTTTGATGCTCGGCTTGGGCGAGACTGAAGAGGAGCTCTTTCAAGCCATGGACGACCTGCGGGAGGTGGGGTGCCAGGTGTTGACGCTCGGCCAGTATTTACGCCCCAGCGAGGCCCACCTGCCGGTGGTCCGCTATGTTGAGCCGGAGTTGTTCGATAATTATGGGGAAATCGCGAGGCGCAAAGGATTTACTTACGTCGCCTCCGGCCCTCTGGTGCGGTCGAGCTATCATGCAGCGGACTTTGACCCAACGCGGGCGCATTGATCATGTGAACCTGCCGGTCCAAAACTGGCTCAGCCAAGAAAGTCATCATGAAAACGAACTCGATTGAACCCAACGAAATCAGGGGAACCGTCCGCGCCCGGTATCCGATGTGGTGGCGATGGCTCCGATTCCCGAAGAGTTGAAGTCGGACTGGGATCTATACACGGGTTGCGTGGCAGGGGCCTCCCTTGTGGAAGAGTGACTTTCTTCAGTGAGGTCAGGAGTTCTGCGTTTATTGACGGCACTCCCCATGCCGGAAGCTGGTGTCCGGAATGTTGAAGAATGCAAAGCGTGATTTTTAACGATTACTTTTTGCATAGGTAGGTGGCGATTACTTGCGACTCAATTTTGCACGCAAGGATTGTAAATCCGGCGCGAACAAGCATCCCCTCAATCACCCAATCGAAGGGGGAAAATTCATCGCGAAAATGGCCTTCAGCATCTTCACGAAGGAAATCTCCACCCGCTTTTGCCTGACTATCAATGAATGTCTGCACGGGTTCGAATAGGTTTTCGCCGTCCGGAATCACAACATCGCGGAGGTAAAAGCGGCCCTCCGGTGCCAACATCGCGTGGATGCGGCGCAAGGCCACCGCCTGCCAGTAGTCAGGCAAATGGTGGAGCGCAAAAGTTGTCGCAACCGCGTCCAGCGGCAATTCCCGGTGCTCATAGGTCAGGAATCCATGATGCTCAAAACGCACATTTTTCACTCCCAACGCAGAGGCTTTCCTTCCAGCTTCCGCAAGCATGGTTTCTGACACGTCAATGCCAATGACCTGCCGACACCGTCTCGCTGCGGCGATGGCAAATGTTCCAGTCCCGCAGCCAATATCAAGAAGGGTCTCTTCAGGGCCGATCTCCAGCAGATCAAGGGACCGCTCTGCCTCGGCCTCCATATCCCGGAAATCAGCATGAGTCCGGTCGTAGCATGCCACTTCCTCAGCATCCCGATAATCGCGTCCGGTCTGGCGAAATTCGTTCCATGTCCATTTCATTATTTTTGGATCATTGGGTAATCCGTCAGCGTCAAATTCCAGAGTAAAAAACGCAAGATTTTCATTAAGACGTAGATCGGCAAAACATTTTTCTACAAGGACTGGGACAACTCCGTCAACGGGTCGGGCGGTTTGCCTGTGAGTTCGTCCGACACGCAGTTGATCTTTCAATCGAACAACTTCTCCGGCATCCCGAATCAAAACCAGCTCAACCCATTTGCCCTCAACCCGCTGACAATCGAGGCTGGCTACGCCACTGTCTTCAACAACCCGCTCACGGAAACACCGCGCTCAACAAAGCCTGCATTGCCTCCTCGACAAGAATTGCCGCGCGCGACCAAAGCAGGTTTCAGCAGGAAATCAGGCCGCATCCAGTCCGACGCAGATAGCGGCGTTGCAAAGGCGGATGTCTGTGGTGATGAGTGTATGAATGCCGGCGGCGAGCATCGCGAGGGAAGGTCAGCAATCAGAATCTCGCCGCTACCGATGGCGTCAGCGCAATGGCTCAAAGTCCGCAGTGCTCATAGGCTCCCAGGCGTCGGGAATACGCCCGGCGTAATCGATGAGAACGCGTTTGTTCAGCGGGGACTGGGCATCATTCAGATGGGCGATTGTTGCTGCCAAATGCGGAGCATGGGGAACAGATGCCACCAGGTCATCCACGAGGTAGCGCGGTGCCCAGCCGATCATGACATAGTCTTCGGTGAGAAGCGTGACAGCAAGGCGGGTTGCTGGATTATTCAATTCAATAGAAACCCGCAATGGATCGCCGACAGTCAAGCGCTCCACGCGTTGCTGAGCGACAGTCCCCAGATGACGCAAGCCGTGCAAAAAGAAGCGGACGCGGAAATTTCCCTCCCCATCTTTGCGAATCCGGGGAAAGACTTCGAGATTGTCCGTCTCGCGTTCCCCGCCCGAGACGCCGAGGATTTCAATCGGACCCGCATGCTTGGCATCCAAATCCAGCCAGGAAAGATATTCGGCAAAGTCTTTCCGCTTCGGCGAAAGGACCCGGTTCTGGAACAGGGGGAACAGCGTATCCGAGCGGTAATCCTGCTCCAACTCCGGAAAAGCAAGCAGGGGCTTGAATCCGGCTTCCTCCCGGGCTTTCAAAGCACCTCGCGTGTAACGAAACCGGTAATTCGGAAGGGTTCCATCTGCATCGAGCCGTCCGATGGGAAACCAAGCCATAAATAAACTTTTTGTTGGCAGGCGGCAGGCAAGATAGAGCGTTTTCATGGAATTGGCGGAATCACCCTGCCATGCGATTGCAAAAAATATCAGGTGTCTCCGTTTGAAGCCCCGCGAATAGCAACATCCAGATCCGAGGCGTAGGTTGCCGCAGTTCCCTCGCGAAAGTTGGAGAAAAACACCGGGTAGCTGTGTGGGGTTAGCATAGTGAAATGATACCTTATTTTCCCGTCTTTTGCACCGAGGGTATTGTTGATGCGCTGAAAATGCGCCTCGGCAAACTCGTGCTTCTTGACGTTCTCTGGGGAGGGGTCCTTGATTTCATTGTCGTCCTTGATTTCGACCACGAGGATTAAATCGCCCGACTTGATAAAAAAGTCCGGACTGAACTTTCCCCGCTTTGGGTGCTCGCCTTTTTTCCAGGCGTAATCAATTTCGTAGAAACCCTGGTCAGGATTCTTGATCCATGAGTCGATCTGACCCGCATTCTCGCTTTTGCAAAGCTCCCTCACAAATTTCCACTCCGGCGTTCTGGTGGCGATCACGAGATTCAACGGCGTTTTGAATAGATGAGAATTGGTCACTTGGGAACGAGCACCTGCGTAGAGCCCATCTTCATCTTCGATCTCGGAGAAAAACTCGCGCTGCTCCTCAGGCAGGGCATCGGCGCACCCAAGGGTAAAAAATACTCTCTTCACCCCATTCCGCAAATCCGATGCACTGCAACTGTCGTTATGGGGTCTGATTAAAAGTGGGTGCGAGGGGTTAGTTCCAAAGCTGAGCCCAATGTC
>CAZSPO010000300.1:0-4704 GCA_964608775.1 uncultured Chthoniobacterales bacterium
CCATCCCCTCGACCCCTATCGCGAACAATTGCAGGCCACCAAATATACCGCGATCGACCAACTCGGGGCTCTGGAAGACAAAGCCGAGGCGACTCTGGCGGGGCGCGTGGCCGCTGTGGATCAAAAATACAGTAAGAAAGATGGGAAACCGTTCGGCATTGTCCTGCTGGAAGATCTGACCGGCACGATCGAATTCGCCCTCTGGTCCGACCGTTGGGCCAAGGTCGGACGGCAGGTTGTGCCCGGCAAACTCCTTGAAGTCCTAGGCCGCGTTGATACACGCGATGAGCAAATCCGACTCCAGGTTAGGGAGGTTAAACCAATCTCCCCTCAAACCAGCATCAAACCTCTTACCCTCGAAATCGATCTGGCCCAGGCGGGAGAAGCCGGCCTCACCGCCCTCTACCAGCTCGTGCAAGCCAACCCCGGCACTCGCCCCCTCCGGCTTCGACTCCACACGCCCACCCATACCGTGGCTCTGCGGGCGGCCGATGATCTCCGAATCACCCCCTCAGACCATTTCAAAAATGGCTTGCCCACCGGCGTCAGCGAAGGGTAACCGCAGGACAGCAACGGTCAGGATCCCATCTCGCATAGGGAGGGGCGGCTTCTCTTTCGACCCACGACCGGAGATGGCGAAGTCTTCAAACTTTCGCAGCACATTCGCTTTTTCGCGGCTACCCCAAAAATTCCTTGCCCCCCGTCCATGCCCCATGCACTTTCCTAATCCTTCCGCGGCTGGATAGCTCAGTTGGTAGAGCAGAGGACTGAAAATCCTCGTGTCGGGGGTTCGATTCCCTCTCCAGCCATTTTTTCACCTCTCTTTTTTGCCCCGCCTGTATCTTCCTAAATTGATCACGCTCGGCTAGACTCCACCGCCTTCAAAATGGGCGGCAATGATCCCAAGGCTAACAGGTTGCGTTCTCTCGCAAGAGAGTAGAAAAGCCGGAGGGCGCCTGTGTTTTTGGGGTTCTCGAAGTGCCCGCCGACAGAGGCCTCCTTGCAATCCTCTCTCTCTATCGAAGACCCCCTCTCCCCTGTACGCCCCACCGGTCTACGCACCCGGCTCGCCCAAGAGAGCGCAAACCCGTTCGGCTTCTTCTTCCGTGTTGTAAAAGTGGGGGCTGAGCCGGATATAAGCCGTCCCAGACCGGTCATGACGCAGGGAAGCGGCAACGCCCCCGACTTGTAGCCGGTTCCAGACCGATTGCATGTCTGAGCCGGGCTGTGAAAAGGAGGTGATTCCTGAGACATTCGGTCCTTCAGCCACGCCCAGGATGCGATAGCCCCGCTCGCGAATCCCTCTCACCAACCGAGTTTTCACAGCAAGAATCGCTTCGGAAACGGCGGGTAAGCCGGTGGCGTTGAGCAGTTCCAGCGCCCCTTTCATCCCAGCGACACCCGACATGTTCAACACCCCGGGTTCGTAACGAGCGGCCGTGCCGGAAAATTGGACCGCGTCTTGGGCAATGAAATTCGGTGAACGCACATTGGCAGCGCCGACTAACGCCGGGTGGAGGAGGTCAAACCGTTCGCGTTTCACCATCACCATGCCAATGGCCATCGGGCCGAGCATCCATTTGTGGGCGTCGGCAATGAGAAAATCGACCGTCTCACAAGGGGTCGAAAACGCTCCCACCGTCTGGATGGCATCCAGGCAAAACAGAGCGCCATGCGCCTGAACCAACCGCCCCACCGCGCCAACATCGAGCCGTTGACCCGTGAGAAAATGGCAGGAGGCCAGGGCCACCAAACGGGTGGCTGGAGTCAGCGCGGCTTCCACGCATTCGGGCGTGATGACCCCCAGGGCCTCGGGTTCGACAAAGCGGGTCCGCACCCCCCGGCGTTCGAGTTCCCGCCAAGGATAAACATTGGCCGGATAATCGTCCCGGTAACAAACCACCTCATCTCCCGCCTGCCACGGCAGCCCCAGGGCGACCAGGGAGAGCCCCAGCGAGGTCGGGCCGAGCAGGGCGATTTCATCCGGATGCCCTTCAATCAGATTCGCCGCCAACCGCCGGGTCTCCGCCGCCATTCGGAGGGCGGCCGCAAACTCCTGCTGCTCACTCGCAGCGGCCCACGCGTAATCGGCCATAGCCTGCGCGGCTGCCCGTGGCAGGGCGGTGACGCCGGCGTGCGCCATGAAAATTCCACTGCCGCAAACGGGGAATTCCCGTCGTCGTTCGTCCTCAGAGGCCCAGAGCTTCATGGGGTCACCTCGGGCTGTGGGGTGGGCACGAATTGCGGGGTTGGATCGACGAGATCGGTAGAGACGGTGTATTGCCGGACAATCATATTGTCCCCCTCCTCATTTGGGACCCGCACGGCGATGTGTTCGAAATGATAGGGGCCGCGCGGCGTCTCGCGGGCCTGCGGAAGGCTCTGGCGCGAAAGCCAGAAAAAGGCTGCCGCATGCAAGGCGATGGCCCCTAAAACAATCCACCAAATGACTCGTCGACTCACGGTTTCGCCCCCCGGTTCCCCTCTTCAATCAGCTCCCAAAAGGCCTTCACATGCCGGACCTCATCCTCATCCGTCATCGGAAGACCGCTTCGAAAAAGGAAATCACGAATGGTATTCCTGTGAAGAATCCGATGCACGATCACCCCTTCCGGTCGGGTCTCGAAGTAAATGCGATAGTCACTCGCCCGAAAGCGGGAGAGCCGCTTTCCCTCCCGTTCAATCCGGCCGAAATGAGAGGGAGCCTCTCTTTCTGCCAGGTCGGTCGGCAACAACTGAAATTCACTCAGCAACTCCAGTTGGAGCGTCCTGGGCAAGGCCGCAAGTTCAGCGGCGCTGATTTCGTTGAAAATAATCTCCAGCATGGCAGCGAGACCTCAATCATCGGGGGGAAATGGCCCGGAGGCAAGTCATCGAGTGGAAACCGGGGAGCCCGGTTCCCACAGCTTACAGAGACGCGTCGGAGCCCTCCGCATTTCGCAGCAATCGGTCCACCCGGGGGCGGCTTAGGTTGGTGAAAATTTCCCACGGAATGGTGCCGGCACACGCCGCTAATTCCTCCGCCGACAAAACCGCCCCGCCGTCGCGACCCAGTAACACGGCCTCCTCTCCCGCTTCCACCCCCGGGAGGTCGGTCACGTCCACCATGATTTGATCCATGGTCACTCGCCCAAGAAGCGGACAGGCCATGCCTCGGACCAGCACCCGCGCGCCCCGTCCGGAGACGGCCCGCGGATATCCATCGGCGTAACCGACCGCCAGCACGGCCAGCGTGGTGGGCCGTTCGGCGTGCCACGTCGATCCGTAGCTGACCGGATGGCCGACGGGAATTTGGCGTAAAGCGGCCACCCGGGTTTTCCAAGTGAGAACGGGACGTAAATCCAACTGCCCCACGCCCGGATTGACCCCATACAAGGCCAGCCCGATCCGGCAGAGGTTGCCGAAGGGAACTTGCAGGCTACCGGCGCTGTTGCAGGCATGGATCCAGCGCCCTTGAAAGCCTGCCGCTCGCAACCGCTCGATCAAGGTGGCAAACCGGGCGATTTGCTCCTCGGTGGCGACCGGATTTTCGTCTGCGACGGGGAGATGGGTTGCGACTCCCTCCACGACCAACTCCGGCAGAGTTTGACAAAGAGCGATCAAGCCGGTGGCACGATCCGGCAACACCCCGAGTCGGCCCATCCCCGTGTCGATTTTTATATGCACCGGCATTCGACGGTTCCTTTGGCCAGCGATACGAGCGAATGCCTTTGCTTCCTCTGAACTGCCGATCCAGGTGCGATAGCCGCGGGCCACGATGGCGTCGCGTTCTTCCGGGAGCGGGGCGGAGAGCAGAAAAATCCGGTCCGGCGCGATCCCGCCTCCGAGGGCTTCCGCTTCCCCTAAGCTCGCCACCCCAAACCATTCCACCTCCTCGCGCAGGAGGCCGACGATGGTCCCGGCTCCGTGACCATATCCATCGGCCTTGACCACCGCCATCAGCGCCGTGCCAACCGGGAGCCGGTGGCGCAACAGACGAGCGTTGTAGACGAGGGCGTCGGCGTCGATTTCAATCCAGCAGCGTGACACGATGTTTAGGGATGGTGATGTTGGGAGGGCGAAGGTAGAGGGGCTCCGGGGGGCCGGGCTCGGGTGGGGAGAAAAGGGGGGCGCTGGCCAGTCGTTCCACCCGCATGGGACAGGCCTCGCCGGGAACCGCCTCCGACTCGTGCGCGAACCGCGCGAGGAGGACCTGCGGCCCAGCCCACGCGGGAGCCGTCCCCGCCTCAATCAAGACCGGGCCTTCCACCAACACCCCCTCCCTCATGCGGGCCGCGTAGAGCCAGCCCCGGCGTGCATCCCCCAAAATCACACAGTGCGCACCCGGCGGTTCCAGCGCCAAGTAAGAACAAACTCCCCCCAATGGAATCGCCCGCGCCAAGGCCAACCCGTCGGCCAACGCGATCGCCTGCCGACAACCGGCATACGACCCGGGCCCGATTCCCACCCGGATTTCTGTCAAATCCGATGCCGTCGCCACCAGGCGTTCGATCATCAAAAACAGCCCCCCACCCTGTCCGCGCCCAGTCGGCACGGACTCTTCTGCCAACACCCGGCCATCCCTCACCCAGGCGGCACAGGCGCGTGGCCCCGAGGCATCGAGCACGAAAATACTGCTCATGGCCAGCCCCCCTCCCGCACTTCCCGGTGGGCCTCGTCGAGAATCGCAATGTGCAACCAACGGGTTTCGGACGGAAAAAGCTC
>CAZSPO010000301.1:0-4701 GCA_964608775.1 uncultured Chthoniobacterales bacterium
ATCCGAGTGGCGAGGACCAGACCGTCGTGCTCAACGATTCGGGTCATGATGCCGACCACCTGTTCCGGGGTTTTCCCGGCTCCAAATACCACCTCGGGAAAGCCGCAACGGACCCGGCGACCCGTGTCCACCCGGGCGTAGCCAATATCGTCAAAGCTGTCGGGCCGCGAAGTTTCCATGGACAATTCCCCGGCCTCAGGTGCCGGCGATCGGGCCGTGCGAGGCATTGTCGTGACGAAGCAAAAACCGCATCGGAATCATCTCCGATTGGTAAAAACCATTTTTCATAAAGAACTGCCTCGATCGATCCTCCAATTTGTCCGTTAGACAGGTGATGCGGAGAAAATCTTTCTGACGGGCGAAATCAATGGCGTGTTGGAGCAACATCGTCCCATATCGCATCCCACGATGTTGGGGGCGCACGACGAGATCTTCGAGGAGCAAGACAAACCCGCCTTCTGCGGTGCTGATGACGATCAGGAGATTAATCATGCCGACCAAACCGGCTGACGTGCGCAGCACAAAAATCCGACCGCGGTTCGGCTGCTCCAGAATTAAACGCAAGCCGCGCTCATGTTTTTCCATGTCTGGCCGGAAGTCGGATTCATGCGAGAACAGCTCAAACAGCATTTCGGTTAGCTGGGGCAGATCCTCGATTGAGGCAGATTCGATTCTGAGATCATTCATGACAAGATCGATAGCATAGAGAGAAAAAAGAGGGCGTCACCCTCCGAATTGCAGCCGGGCACCAAACGTGCCAGCACGCGCCAAATGCGTCGAAGAGGCTGGGAATCGCGGTAACCACGGCACTCTGCTGCCGTGTTCGGTTCGGAGGGGGCGGAGCCCTCATCTTGGTGGCTTCGCCGCGTTGACGCCCCAGCGGAGTGGGGCGGCTACATCGAGCGCAAGCGGCGGTCGGGGGCGTGGGAGCGTTGTCGCCACGGCACTCGGCTGCCGTGTTCGGCCCTGTAGGAGGGGCGAAGCCCCTTTTGGCAAAACCGCTTGCGGGAATCGTGGGGAATCGCCATGGTCAAATCGATGAATCGCAGATGGTTATGCGGCCTCTTGATCGGAGGGCTCGCCACGAGCGGGGTCACGGCTCAAACCCCTCTTGAGCGGCTGGAAGGCTGTGTTCTGGTCGAAGTGGATTGGGCTGACGGGGACAGTTTTCCCATCCGGACGGGGACCGGCGAAAACCTGACCGTCCGCCTTTACGGAGTGGATGCCTTGGAGACGACCATCGGAGCCGGTGACGAAACCGGGGCGCGACGATTGCGCGAGCAACGGCGCTATTTTGGAATCACCGCTTGCGAACCGACCCCGGAAGCAGCCATTGCCGCTGCCAAAGCGTTCGGAGCCGCCGCCACTCGGCAGCGCGAAATTTGGTTGGCTGAACCTTTCACCGTTCACACGGCTCGGGCGGATGGGCGCGGCGATCCACGTTACCAACGGGTCTACGCCTTTGTCACCCGCTCGGATGGACGCGATCTGGGCGAAGCCTTGGTGGAAGCGGGCCTCGCCCGGGCCTTTGGCGTCTATCGCGCGACCCCCGATGGCGGCACGCACGACGATTATCGCGAGCGCCTGCGTGATTTGGAATTGCAAGCAGCCATCAGTCGAAGGGGCATTTGGGCGGCCACCAATTGGGAGATGCTGCCGGAAGAACGGCGGCTTCAGCGCGAGGAAGCGAACGATCTGGCCCTCGCAATGCAGCGCCAGGGGGGGCCCGTCGAGCCGGTTGGGGTCAACACAGCTTCCCGCGATGAATTGATGCAGATCGATGGGATTGGTGAAGTGATGGCAAATCGGATCATTGAACAGCGCCCCTTCCGCTCCCTTGACGACCTCGTTCGGGTGCACGGGATTGGCCCGGAAACCCTCAAAAAACTCCGCCCATTCCTCAAGCCCGATCCTGCGGCCAGATAAAATCCTCAGCGCAGGTCTTCGAGGGGGCGTCGGTGCACCGCGATGCTTTGCACCACCCCCAGCATCCCCATGGTGATGAGCATGAAGGTGCCCCCGTAACTGATGAAAGGGAGCGGAAGCCCGGTGATTGGCGTGAGACCGTTGGTCATGCCAATGTTAATAAAGACATGGGTGAAAATGACCGCCGCAATCCCCGTCGCGACCACCGCTCCGAAATCGTCCGCCGCCCGTTGCGCGATGTAAATGATCACCATCAACAGCAGGGCAAAAACCGTGATTAACCCCGCCCCGCCCACAAAGCCGAACGTCTCCGCAATCACCGGAAAAATAAAGTCGTTGTGCACCACGGTCTGCGGTAGAAAGCCGAGCTCGGTCAGAGTCCCCTCGGCTCGGAACCCTTTTCCATACATGCCACCAGAGCCGATGGCGTTGAGCGACTGGTTGATGGTCCAACCGGCTCCCGTCGGGTCCAGTTCGGGATCGAGGAAAACCAAAAACCGCGCTTTTTGGTAGTCGCGCAGCAGGAAATTCACCCCGAGCGGAATGACCGCCGCCGCCACGAGCAGCATGACGATCAGGTAGCGCTTTCGCACGCCAGCGGCGAAGAGCATGAAAAGAAACACAGGTCCCATCACCAAGGCGGAACCCAAGTCCGGCTGCTCAATGATCAAAATCAAGGGGGCCGCGACGATCGCTCCGGCTATGCCCACCTGTAAGATTGGCCATTGGCGCAGGGGCACTTTCAAATGAGAAAGGGTGCCTGCTATTAAGAGAATCACGCCGAACAAGGCCAGCTGAGATGGCTGGAAATTCAGGGGCCCAACCCGCATCCAACTCCGGGCTCCGCCTGCGATGTCGCCCTGGAAATGGACGTAAACCAACAGGATTAATCCTAGCAAATAAACGGGAAGCGCCGCCCAACGCAGCCATTGATACGGAATGAACGCCATCACGAAATATGCGGCTAAGCCGAGCCAAAACCAGGTGAGCTGACGCTGCCAGGAACTGGCGAGATACGCATTTTCCCGCATCCAAGTCGCGCTGTAAATGCAGACCAGCCCGAACGAGGCAAGGGCGAGAATGAGGATGAACAGCAGCCAGTTCATCCGAGTAAGCTTAATGACGAGAGACTCCATCGGGTGTGATCGGCACCGTTCGCGGGTTCTGGCCCGGTGTCAAGCGGGGCAATTCAGGTTGCAGCCCCCACGCGGATGGTGTGGGCTGGCGGCATGCGCATTTTGGAACTCAACCATGCGGCCCTGCATGTGGCCGACCTCGAAAGCAGCCGCCGGTTCTACCGGGAGGTGGTCGGCTTGAAAGAAATTCCCCGACCGGCGTTCCCTTTCCCCGGAGCCTGGTTCCGTTACGGCACCACCCAGGAATTGCACTTGATCGTGGATGATAAAATCCCCACCGGCCAACGGGGTTTGGGGACCCATCACGCTTTGGAAGTCGACGACATCTCGGCGGCTCAAACCCATTTGGAATCGTGTGGGATGAAATTTCGCGGGCCCTTCACGCGGCCGGACGGGGCGCTGCAGATTTTTTTCCAAGATCCCGATGGCCACACGATCGAGCTGACCGCCAACCTGCCCGGCCGATAACCCCCTGTGTCACAGGGGTCACCATAAGGTCTGCTGGTTGCCTTGCTTCGGAGTAGCCCCGATTTTTTCGTAGGCAGGCGGGAGGGCGACCCGGCCTTGCGCGGTGCGTTGCAGGTAACCTTGGAGAATCAGGTAAGGCTCGTGCACTTCTTCCAATGTGCCCGCCTCTTCGCCCACTGCCACCGCCAGGGATTGCGCACCGACCGGGCCACCGCCGAACCGGTGGATCAAAGCTTCCAAAATGCGCTGATCCATTTCGTCGAGTCCGTCCGGATCGATATTCAGCAAGGTGAGCGCGGCATCGGCGGCTTCGGTGGTGATCACCCCCGTGCCGCGCAGCTGGGCGAAATCCCGCGCCCGGCGAAGGAGATTGTTGGCGATTCGGGGAGTGCCCCGCGAGCGGGCGGCGATTTGATGGGCTCCGCCCGGATCGATTTCAACCTCCAACAGCGCGGCGCTGCGGGTGACAATCCCGGTGAGAGTGGCCACATCATAGTAATCAAGTCGGCAAACTAGCCCAAATCGCGAACGCAAAGGCGAACTGATCATCCCGGCCCGGGTGGTGGCTCCGATGAGGGTGAACTTCGGAAGATTTAATCGTAAAGTCCGGGCGTTAGGCCCCTGGTCAATGACGATGTCGAGTTTGTAATCTTCCATCGCCGGATAAAGATACTCTTCGATGGCGGGTTGAAGGCGGTGGATTTCATCAATAAACAACACCTCCCCCCGCTCCAGTGTGGTGAGTAACCCGGCCAGGTCGCCCGCTTTCATGACGGCCGGACCGCTGCTGCACTTGGCGTCCACCCCCATGGCATTGGCCAAGATGTGGGCCAGCGTCGTTTTGCCAAGCCCGGGCGGGCCGCAAAGCAGGATGTGCTCCAGGACGTCGCCTCGCTGACGCGCCGCGTCGACCATCAGCTCGAGTTGGTCTCGGATCTTCTTTTGTCCGTGGAAATCGTCAAACGCCCCAGGCCGCAGACTTAATTCGAGTGGCAAATCCAATTCGGGAGCTTCTTTGACCGGAGAAGGTTCAGACACGCCCACGATCAAACGGCAGGGGGGAGCTGGGTGCAAGCCGTTGTTCCAAGTCAACCCCCTGTGATTTATCCGAGTTACGGGGTTTTCGGGGGATCTTCGTCATCGGGATGGGAACCTGCCTCCCCGAGAAAAT
>CAZSPO010000302.1:0-4677 GCA_964608775.1 uncultured Chthoniobacterales bacterium
TTTTCGAGCGTCATCCCGAGGTCGGCCGGGATCATTTTGGCAATGCGATCGGCATCGCCGTAGCTCATGCCCATCACCCGCCCGACATCGCGCACCACGCTCTTGGCCCCGAGGGTGCCGAACGTGACGATTTGGGAGACCGCCCGTTGGCCATATTTGTTGCGGACATAATCAATCACTTCCTCCCGCCGATTCGGGCAGAAATCGATGTCCACATCGGGCGGGCTCACGCGTTCTGGATTCAGAAAACGTTCGAAAATCAGCCCATACCGCAGGGGGTCAATGTCGGTAATCGCCAAGAGGTAAGCCACGAGGGAGCCAGCGGCGGAACCGCGCCCGGGTCCGACGGGGATGCGGTGTTGCTTAGCGTAATGAATAAAGTCCCAAACGATCAGGAAGTAATCGACAAACCCGGCCCGCTCGATCACGCCGAGTTCTTTTTCGAGCCGACCCTGTAATTCGGGATCATCAGTCGCCCGGTCGCCATAGCGAGTGGCGAGCCCTTTTTCACACAGTTCGCGGAGATAAACCTCCCTGGCTAGGCCGTTGGGGACCGCGTAAGCCGGATATTTCAAATCGCCGAAGCAGAGCTCGACTTCGCAACGGTCCGCGATGCGGAGGGGGTTGGTGAGGGCTTCGGGGATTTCGCCAAACAGGGCGGCCATCTCTTCGGTGGTCTTGAAATAGACCTCGGTCGAGTAATGGAGGCGGCGTTCATCCTGCACATTCGCGCCGGTGCCGATGCAGACGAGGACGTCGTGGGCTTCGTGATGGTGGCGTTCAAGAAAATGGGCGTCATTGGCCGCCACTAAGCCAAGGTCAAACTCGCGGGCAAACCCGGTGAGCGCCCGATTGCAGCGTTGCTGAGCGTCGAGACCGTGATCGTGCAATTCGAGAAAAAACCGGTCCGCCCCGAAAATATCGCGAAATTCGCCGATGGATGCTTTGGCTTTGCCGAGGTCGCCGATTTGGATCGCGCTGTTGATTTCCCCTTTAAGACAGCCGCTGAGTCCGATCAAGCCTTCGGCGTGGCTGGCGAGGAAGGCTTTGTCGATACGCGGTTTGTAATAGAAGCCGTCGAGGAAGGCTCCGGTGACGAGCCGCATGAGGTTTTGGTAGCCGGTGTTGTTCTCGGCGAGGAGCGTGAAATGATGGGCGGCATCCCGGGGTCCGGTCGGGGTCCGGTCGTCCATCGCACCGGGAGCCATATAAACCTCACAGCCCAGGATCGGTTTAACCCCCTCTTTTTTCGCGGCCTGATAGAACTCGATGGCTCCGAACATGTTGCCGTGATCCGTGACCGTGACCGCCGGCATGCCGAGGGCCTTCGTTCTCTGGACCAAATCCTTGATTCGGATCGCTCCATCCAGAAGCGAATACTGGGAATGCACGTGGAGATGGACGAAAGGATCGGCGACCATGCTGCCAGTTTGCGGAGGGGAGGGGCGGCTGTCCAGTCGGGGGCAGAAAAACCGTCGTCCGGCCCCAACACCGGGGGTGATTTTCGGATCGCCGGGCGCCCTTGACCGATGATTGAGAGAGCCTCCGCTTTTTTCGTCTGACACCCAGCGTTCGGAAAGATCATCACCCCAAGGATTGATGCAAAATTGGGCTAGAGAGCAGTTAGGCGTCTGGTGTAGAAGAACCGGAGATGAGCGAACTTGCCCCTGGCCAACCCGCCCCGGCCTTCGAAGCCTGGGATCAAAAAAACACCCGCCACACTCTCGCGGAGTATCGGGGGAAAACGGTGGTGCTTTATTTCTATCCGAAAGACGACACGCCCGGCTGCACCAAACAAGCGTGCGCGTTCCGGGATCTCTCCGCTGACTTTGCTAAGAAAGGCGTCGTGGTTTTCGGGGTCAGCCCGGATGATGTGAAGTCGCACGGGAAGTTTGCCGAAAAATTTGCGCTCAATTTTCCGCTGTTAGCCGACCCGGACCACGCAATGGCGGAGGCTTACGCCGTTTGGGTCGAAAAATCGATGTATGGCAAGACTTACATGGGAGTCGAGCGCTCCACCTTTGTCATCGACCCGGAGGGCTGTCTCGCTGCGGTGCATCGAAAGGTCAAACCGGAAACCCACCCGGCCGAGCTCCTAGACTCCCTTTGAGCGGGCGCGCCCCCCTGTGATTTATCCGGGTTAGCGGAGCACGAGGTTTTCCATCCTCGGCTCTCACTTTTTTTGCTCGGAAGGGGAGTCGGCGAGCCGAAGGCCCAACAAGCAGCCCGCCCAGGGCAAAGCGAGGCACGAGCGCCGCCCTGGGGAACGGGCTGACGATCTGCATCACGGAGCTGGAGCGACGAGGAGAGTATTGGTTTTGTCGGGCAAATCCAGATTCGCGACGGGCTCTAAATATGGAGCGTCATCGAGCAGCCGGTAAGCCGTGAGCGTTTTCCCAGCGGAAGCGACGACAAATAAAAGTCGCCCATCTGGACTGAGCTGCATCGACCACGGGATGGCATCGGCTTGCACCGCTCCCACGCGGGTGGGCTCTCCGGTCGCATCGAGGTCGTAAACGATGATCTGATTATCCTTTCCCCCCATGTGGCGAACCAAACTGAAGAGGCGGCAACCATCGGGACTGACCGCGATGTCGGAGGCGGTCATTCGGCCAACCGTCGCCGGAGTATCGCGGGCCGACTCGACCTTGAGGCGGGAAAGTTGGCCGGAGGCCGTGTCAAGTGTGTAAGCGGAGACGCCGAGCTGTTGTTCGTTCGTGGAATAGAGAACGGGCAGGGTGGGGTGCCAGGCGAGGTGCCGCGGGCCAACTGCGTCGTCGAGTTCCGGACGGATGGGGTCCAGCGGCGTCAACGCCCCCGTGGTCGTATCAAAGGCTAATTGTTGCAAATCGTTGTCTTGCTTCACAAAAGCCACGTAAGCAAAACGGTTGTCTGGAGAAATGACGATCGAATGGGAACGAGATTTCCCCGGATCATACCGATGAGCCAGTTCTCCCGGCATTCCGTTCTCATCCAGCGGATAGACGGAGACAGGCCCATCGTTGTGCGAAACAGAAAAGAGAAATTGCCCGGTGGGATCGACTTGTAAATAACATCCCCCCCGAAGATCCGATACGCGACCGAGGAGGGTGGGGGCCAGCGGGTCGCTCAGGTCGCAGGTGGTGATCGACGCATTTGGGCCAAATCCGGTCGTGACGTAAAGACGGGGCAACACCGGGTGCCGGGCTATCGGCCCCGGGGGAAGCTCCAAGGGCAGGGTGTGCAGTCGAACGAGAGCGGGTTGACCTGCCGCATCGGGCTGGAGGGCTACTGTCCAAAGTTCGTTCGACTTTGCAGGCACGTAAACGAGGGCAGCCGGTTCGGCTTCGAGGAGGGTGGCTGAACTGAGCATGGCAGCGAAAGTCAGGGCGGAGCGCATAACGGTCACCAGCAACCATCCCTCTGCTAGAAGCAACCCCAAACTGGTCCCATGATCGAGGAAATCCGTGGAACACCTCCCGCACTCAAGCGACTTTTAACCCGAGTGCGGCGATCCGTTCTGCCACCCGACGATAGCCCTCAGGAATTTGGGGTCGGGGTAAATGCTCAATCACGGCAGGGACCGACAAGGCGGCGGTCCGCCGCAGGACGGTATCCATGTCCAACAGACCGGTGCATGGCATCACCTCGGCCACATGAATGACATGACGCGGCTCTAAGGTGTAGTCTTTGATGTGCACCGTAGCGGCATGCGGTCCGAGCAAGTCGAAGAGGGTGTGGATGACCGGGGTGCTATTAGCCGCAGACCGGTAATCCGCGATAAAATTGACCGGGTCGAGATTAACCAGGACTTTTCCGCGCGGGATTTGCTTGAGGATCCGCACAATACGGGCAGGGCTATCGAGCACACTGACGGCATGGGCTTCAAGCACGAGAAAAATGCCGTGTTCTTCGGCGCAGGCCGCGATCGTGGTGAGAGCTTCGGTGAATCGGTCCTCCACGGGCTGGGTATAATGAGCGGCATGCCAGCGCCAGGCCCCGTCGGGATTGAGGCTCGTGGGACGAATGCCCGCCGCCGGAGCTCCCATGGCAGCGGCGAGCCGGACGAGGTCACAAGCTCCCGCAATGCCGCAGGCGCGTTCGCTCGGATCTTCCATCAGCATACCGGGATACCGCCCCCAGAGCTGGAGAAATTCGAGGCCGAGGTCGGTCATCACCCCCATCGCCCGCCGGGCTGTCTCGACCGGCACCTGAGCGGCCGGCACCGTGAGATGGGCGGTCATGGCAGTGAAGCCCAGATCGACCAACGGCTGGAGATCCGCGCGGGTGACATCTTCCAGATTGCTCACCGTCCAACCCTGAGCCGCCAGCCGCACCGTGTCGGTAGGAATCGGGGAGGAGAGAGGGTTTGGGGCAGGGGCGCAAAAGGTGGTCATGAGATAAAGTGTAACCAACGGATCGCCCGAGGCGGGCTGCCGCAGGGTGCAAACCGTGTAATTTACCCCACTGTTTCATAAAACCAGTCGTGTTTGCTTGATCTTTTTGCGCAGGGCTTTGTCGTTCAGGCGGTTACGTATCACAACGGATACGCCCCCGCCCTCACTTTGCGCCCTGCACAAAAATCTGCGGCGCAACCACTTCCTGCTTTTATGAAACAGTGGGGGTTACACTCGTAAACCGGGGGCGCTTTCAGACCTAGACGGCCATTCTCAAGGGGATCGCGTCAAAATTATGCCA
>CAZSPO010000303.1:0-4672 GCA_964608775.1 uncultured Chthoniobacterales bacterium
TCTCCCGCCCCAGGCTGAGGAACGACTTCCATTTAGCGAACTCCGGTTCATCCCTCTCCAGATCGCCCAACACCTTATCGAGCAGTGCCATCGCCCACTCGCGGTCGAAGAGCCGATCCGGGCTCTGGTGATGCTCCGCTTCCATCTGAAAGCCTGTTTCCGCATCCTGCCAGTCCAGTGACAGATGGGGGGCGAATCCACCGCGCTTCTGGCGATGCTCTTTCCGCCATTGGGTGGCCATAAAATTCTTCAACGCAGCCAAAAGGAAGGCACGAAACCGCCCGCGATCACGATCCGCCAACCGCAATCCTTCGCCTGCCACCAGATGCTCAAAAAAACCCTGCACCAGATCCTCGGTGTCCTCCATACTCTTTCCCGTCCGGCGGACGTAGCGATAAAGCGGTTTCCAGTAAATTTGAAACAGATCACCAAGAGCATGACGTGCCTCGGTCTCGTCATCCGCTGCCGCCTTGCCGACCAGCGTCCAGCGGGTGGTCAGAAACAAGGTCGATTGCGTATGATGCATCATAACTCTACTACCACATTTTGCTTGCGATGTTACCTCAAATCGTGGGCAATTTTATAAAATGCCAATACTCCCAGGTTCTTAAAGATCCTCCAGTATGAGATCTTCTTTTGATGCCGATGCCTGCTCCGGAGCACCACTCCTCCACATAGTGACCGTCACTGATTCTTCTACAATGCTTAGCCGACTGGGCTCATCCGAAAATCGGAGCCGCTTATCGACCTCCGCATTTTCGATGGAATGTGAAATGGTCTGACAGCCCACCAACGACCATGAAATCCCAAGCAGCATCAGGAACTCCAGCTTTAGAGACCGCCGGGAACTATGGATTATCGTCATTTTCTTTCTTAAGGATGATATGAAAAAGATCACCCACCTTGACTGCCTTCCCCTCGTCATTGTGCAGCGATGCATTCGTCAGCGCCCTGATGTCCACATCGGACGAATCAGGGATCATGATCGTCAACCCGTCCGGTTCAACGGCAATAGACATTTTCACGGTTTGCGGAATGATACCACTGGCCAGGATACGAGCCTGCAATTTTTCAATCATAAATCCCAATTCTGCTGCGCGGACCTTATCGAGGCGTAGTTCCAAGCTTCCGGCAGCTTTAACCAGTCGCATTAATCTGTCAGCCAGATCAGCCGCCTTTTTCTTATCGCGCGTTCCGCCGAGAACCACATCCCGTTCCATGACATTGCGAATCACGGGCACCGATGCCACCTCATCATCAAGAACGACAGCCAGTACACGATCGATATTGGCTTCGGTTATGGCTTTAAACTTTTTCCCTCCAACTTCATCGAACCGAATCAATACAGCACCTTCCTGTTTCGCCGCCTGGACCCGGACCAGACCCCATTCGGCATCCCCATCTCCGGATACCATCTTCTCGGCGGGCTTATCGGAGACCAGTAGATACCGTTGGCCTTCGTATCCGCCGGTTACTAGATTGACAGGAATCTCTAAACCCTCGAGGACGGGCAGCCAGACATGATTCGGCATGCGACCGGCAATGCCTGCTGTGCGGGCGTCGCGCCACCAGAATCCGATCTTCCCGGCCTTAAGCCATCCCCGGCAACTGGCCAGTTCGGACGACTCCAGATCCGCTTCCTTCGGCGCAACTCGGAACTCAAGAACGGGAACCGATTCCTGAAAATTCTCATCCAGCTCAGCACGCTCTAATACCACATCGACGACCTTCTCACCCGTTTGCTTCCGCCACATTTCAAATCGAATCCCATTTGGCATCCGAGAAAAACGAAACCGCTCAGCTGCATCCTCGGCCCACAACCCTCCATCTCTCTCGATGAGACGGTTGAAGTCGCCGGTCTTTCCTCCCGGTGACTCCAGCCAATGATAATCACTGCCACGCCTGACGATTTCCCAGACCACCTCCTGATCATGGAAGCGGCCACGGTAGGTGCCGGTCCATTTTAGTCCTTCCGAATCAGCTAGCTCCTGCCATTGAACATCGAGCCGGTCCTGAAATTCCACTTCGGGAATCATTTTCACGTGACCATCAAGACGGACCACCATTCGTTTATCCTCTTCATCAACCCAAGGAACTGCCATCAGGAACCACCGGGATGGATCAGGCTGATCCATTTCCGACCCGGGACCACCAAGATAAATCGGAGGCTGCCTGTCTCCGGTAAGAGGGTTTTTCAGCTCATTCGTTCCATCTTCTGACAGAATCTGAAAACTAGAAGGCCATCTGCCGTGCTCTTCATGATGTGATTGCAAAGCCCGGGCGTAGCTTCTCAAGGTTCGTATATTCCTGCCCTGCCGGGCCCATTCCGGGTATTCTTCATTGGAGGGGGCGAGAGAAGGGTGTAATACTTCCTCGCCATACCTGAGGCAAAAGTACTGAAGAATTTCTGCCGGATCGGTGTATTCCAAACCCGGCTTACCCACCATACTCAGGCGTGTCGGCGTGGCTTGCTGGAATGTTTCATCCACCTCCAGATCCATAACAAGTGTTTCACCTCCAATCGGGAAACGCACCTCCACTTGGCGACCCTCACCATGGTGGGCGGGCAGCGCTTTCCACGAAACCTCGTCCTCGCCCCCGTCAGAAGCGATGGTTTTGATAAGCCGCTCCCAGGTAACGCCACGAATGATTGTCTCGTATTGTGCCCACCGGGATGGGTCATCCTTTGAAACCTTTGGAGGAACAATGGCTTTAAGACCTTTCACCTTATCCACCACTCCCTGCTCATTCTCTTCGCCTTCATTTCCAGTGATAGGCACCTCACCAAAACGACCCGACTTGACATCACTTTCAAATGGTGTCTGCGCTGGATCCTCATCCGGTCCGATGAGTCGAGCCGCAAATACGTAGGTCCGCAAGATGCGCTCGCCCGATCCATCCGACTCTGTCTCGAAGCATTCACCCCTCCAGAGTTCGGTATACCGATCCGCAGTAAGCGGCTCGGGGTCATGGATGGGGCTGCCACGAAAACCACTGCCCGGAGCGGCGCGCCTCCCCCTCCAAATCGCACAACCTGAATCGATGGCCAACTTCAGTTGAGCCGCATCCATTACATATTCGAGCACAAGGTCGATGGGAGCCGTGCCCGGTTCCAGTGTGTTGCCCATAGCCTGATGTGCTACCACACGCTCACCCTCCAACGCATACCAACCGCAAGTCACGATCACCGGTCGTTTAGGCTCAATCCTCCACGACTGTCTAATTCTGCCTAGATCGTTAGATTGTCCGAGAAACTCCACCGGCACCCAGCGGACAGCGACATCTTGAGAATTTTCCCGGGCCGCTTCGGCAGAAAGCCTGCCCGCCGCGAATATCACCACCCATATGATTAGACTCACTCCCGCCGCCACCATTGCCATCCGGCCGCGGGAAATCCGGCGTGTCACCCAACCGAAACCAAAGGCGAGGGTCGCCGCCCCCAAATTGAGCAGCAGGATGATCTCGACCACCGAAAGAGCCAGCCAATCAACAAACAGAGGACTTAGCCAATAGAGAAGCACCGAAGTCAACCCGCTGAGAATTGCCATTCCGATTGCGAGATTGGAAAGGATAAATAAGCCACCTCTATCTCTTCTCAACATGGTGAGCCGGTGCGCAAGCCACATCGCCAGCAACGCCAGCACCGGACTGATCAGGACACCAAGTAACCCGAAGACGATGAGCAACATGATTAGATCACGTCTAACACGATGCTGAACTTCGGCCTCGACCACATCCAGAATGACCTGTGCTCCTGGCACTGAGACTACTGTTTCACGCACCAATTCGCTACATATCTGACTCGCCTGCTGGACATCATCGGGCACCTTGTACCCATAGTTTCTGACCCGAATTTCCAATAACATGGTGTTCGATAAATGTTCTAAATCGATCATTCTCTGGATGCGTCGAACCGTCTCTGCGGGATCCAACTTCCAGCGACGGGGAAGGTCCAGTTTCTCGGCGACCTTTAATAGCGTTTCCTCGCTGCCAAGTCGCTCGAGGATCTCGGGAATAACTAGGACTCGACCCTGATTATCAGCCGGCAAAAGAATCCTTGCCGTCGCCTCGGTGCGTTCCTGCTCTTTAGTGACCTGGCTCCATCCGAATCCCACTGCCAGCCCTAGGATCGGACATAGTAAAAGCGTCACCAATCCAAGCCACCACCATCGACGGAAAAACCCGCCCTTGCTCGCCGGGGCGGCCGGTCTACGCAGCCGCTTTCGGGCCACGACCAGGCCAACCAATGAGGATATTCCCAGTATGGAAAGCAAGAACACCAACACGGGCCATAGGTGCAGACAAAAATGGGAAATATTTATGATCAAAATATGGAACAGGGGCAACTGGCGCCCTTGGTCTGCCCAGTTTGCCTCCCAGCGGGGAACAACCATAACTGAAAACAACAGAACCAGGATCCCCAAAACTCCAGCAATGATGCCTATCACCGAACAGACCTTCAGCACTTTCCAGCCGATTTTGCTCGACTTATTAGCGGCATCTGATGGCGGCCCACTCTCCGGAACCAGCGTTTTCCCGGTCGGCGTCGTGATCGTCTGCACCATCGTCCGGAATTCCCCCGCCGTCTGGTAGCGGCGCTCGGGCTCCTTCTCAAGAGCCCGCAGCACCATCTCGTCGATTTTGACATCGACTTCCACGCGCTGGGAGGGTG
>CAZSPO010000304.1:0-4657 GCA_964608775.1 uncultured Chthoniobacterales bacterium
TGATTCCAAGCTGGCATACGCAGATTAAACCGGGTTACCCGCCAAAAGTTGCGCCCTGCTCGGTCAAAACCGCCGTCTGCCAATCCATCAGATGCGCTTCGGGCGGTTCTCCCGCCGCGAGGCGTTCCAGGCTTTTGCGGGGGGCGATCACGCCACTCTCCACCCCCAACGTTTCCGCCGTTTTGTCGCGGATTTTGCGAAGTCGTTCAAATTTCGCCTCCCAATCAGGAATGCTCGGTCCTCTTTTCCCGCGAATCCGGAGCGGGCACTCCGCCTCAGGCACGGAAGCGGCCTCGCGGACAACCTGACGCAAATCGTGTAACCACCGGGGTGGAAACCGACGTTGGCCAGTAAAAACCGGAGCGGCTTCCCCTTGCGCCGCGACATCAAGAAGTAGCTCATTCCCTGCAACGCGAAAGGGCGGTCGGTCGAGCCGTTCGGCCACCTGATTCCGCCAATGCCAGAGTCGCCGGAGCACTTCCAGTTGCGGCGACCTCAATCTGCCAGAACCGGAAATTCGCCATTTTTCCTCGTCCTCATCCCGCTCCGACCGGCGGGTGGCTCCCTCCAGCATCCGGGCACAACAAGATTCCAGCCAAGCTAAGCGACCCAAGGCCTCCAGCCGTTTCAACAAACGGTCGACCAACTCAAGCAGAAACCGGGTGTCATTGACCGCATAGCCCTGCATCGACACGGGGAGCGGACGCCGACCCCAATCCGCTTTTTGATGCTGCTTGCTCAGCCCGATCCCGAGCTCCGCCGCCACGAGGTTGGCGAGGCCGAACTGTTTGCAACCGAGCAATTTTGCTGCCCACTCCGTGTCAATGAGTTCCTTGGGTTGAAACGGTCCATCGACCTGTAACATTTTCAAATCGTAACTCGACCCATGCATGAGCACCTGTTTCTCCTCCAGAGCCCGAATCAGCGGTCGCACATCCGGGAGAGCCAAGGGATCCACCAGCACATGAGAGACTCCACCAGAGACTTCATAGGAAAGTTGGATCAGGCAGAGCTTTTCCCGGTAACAATGAAGACTGTCGGCTTCGGTATCAACGGCCACCCGGCCAGCCCCGGCCAGTTCTCCCACCAGTTGCTCCAACTCGTCCGGTTTTTGCACAAACCGATAGGGGACCTCCCCAGGCGACCTGAGTTCGGGTTCTGCCGTGACTTCGAGGGGTTCGCTCGATTCGCTCATCAGCGCAGCCCCCGCAACAGCAGCTCCGCGTTGGAAGCCGTCAATCGAACCAAAGTGGTCAACTCCTCCATGGCCTCCACCATCGGGAGGGCGGCAAGTTGACGCCGAAGCACCGTGACCCGTTGAAACTCCTGCGGATGGTAGAGGAGATCATCTTTTCGCGTGCCCGACTTCAACACGTTGATGCCCGGGTAAATCCGTTTTTCGACCAAGGCCCGGTCAAGATGGAGTTCCATATTTCCGGTGCCCTTGAATTCCTCAAAAATCACATCATCCATCCGGCTACCGGTTTCAATGAGGGCGGTGGCAAGGATGGTCAGACTCCCCCCTTCTTCCACATTGCGGGCGGCCCCAAAAAAACGTTTCGGTTTTAGCAAGGCTTTTGTATCCACGCCGCCCGACATCACCCGTCCTTTGCCCCCCATGAGGGTATTATGTCCGCGGGCCAACCGGGTGATGCTGTCCAAAAGAATCACCACATCTTTGCCGAGCTCGACCAAGCGTTTTGCCCGTTCCAACACGAGATCGGAGACCTGCACATGGCGAGGGGCGGCCTCGTCGAATGTGGAGCTAAAAATATCGGTATCGAGTTCGCGGATAAAGTCGGTGACCTCTTCGGGTCGTTCGTCGATCAGCAGGAGAATGAGGTGGACCTCCGGATAATTCGCCCGGATCGACTTCGCGATATGCTTGAGGAGAATGGTTTTTCCCACGCGCGGCGGGGCCACGATCAGCCCCCGCTGCCCTTTTCCCAGCGGGGCGATGAGATCGACCACCCGACTGCTCACGGAGGCGTTCCGTTTGGTTTCCAAGATCAACCGTTCCTTGGGAAAGAGCGGCGTTAATTTATCGAAAAACTTCGGGGCCTGCCATTCGAGAAGCGGGACCCCTTCGAAGTCCAGCACCTCCTCTACCATTACCGATCGCTCACGATCCCGGGGCAATCGGAGCAGCACCTTGGCTTTCAAGCCGGGGGCGATCGGCAGTTGGCGATTCAAGGCGTGCGGAAACTGAATGTCATCGACCGAAGAAGCAAAATTAAAGCGGGGCGACCGGAGGTAAGCGGTGTGGTCCGGCATAATCTCGATGATGCCTTCGGCCACCACCCGGTTGCGCCGGGCGATCATGGCTTTGGTGATATCGAGCAGGAGATGACGACGCGTTTTCGCAGTGCCGATCCGCACGTTCTCAAGGCGGGCAAACTCCATGAGTTCGGGGAAAGTCTTTTGCTGCAAATCATCCAGGAGAATTTCTCGTGGGGCTTCTGCAACGGTCGTCGAGGTTCCCGCCTGGGAGGGAGAAGGGATCTCCGGCGATTCGGGTGTTTCAGGTTCGGACATAGCGAGTTTCAACGGAACAGTGAGCAGACAAACGATCAATCTGGCTTATCAATAAGTCTCTCTCGCCGTCATTCCAGATTACATGATCGGCAAGTCGAACTTTTTCCGCCAACGGCCATTGGGCCGCCAGCAAACGCGAGAGGGTTTCTTCATCCAGGCCGCGAGCCAGGAGGCGTTGGTGCTGAATGCATGCGGCGACCCCGATGACCACGACTCGGTCAAACAGTTGAGACAGTTTCTTTTCGTATAGAAGCGGGATTTCCGCAACAAAATGCTGGCGAACGTTTCCCGCACAGGCTTCAGCGCGCGGGAGCCAGATTTTTCGGATGCGGGGGTGAATGAGGTTTTCCAGTTGGGTGCGAAAGTCAGAATCGGCAAAGCTCCGTTTTCGCAACAACGCCCGTTCCTCAAGGGAATCCGTGTAGAGCGGAAGCTGGAGCCAGGTGGCCAGGGCGCTTTGCACTTCGGGATCATGAGCCAAACAATGCCCGACCGCTTGATCCGCATCGAAGCGCTCGGCTCCGAGTTGCAGCGACAACGCCTCACTGGCGGTCGATTTACCGCAGGCCGGGCCTCCGGTGATTGCAATGGCGGCCATGAGAGAATGAGGAACGCTGAATACCGAAAACGCCGGATGCCCGCAAGCATCCGGCGTTCAGGCGAGAGAATTTCGGGCGCAGGCCGATTACTTCGCGTAGATCGGCACCGATGGAGGCGGTTGAGGGGAGAAATCGTCCGGGCCAAGCAGAGGCTCAACAATCTCTTCCTCCAATTCCTCTTCATTAATCAGTTGGCCGGCCGGATCGAGGAGTCGGGCGGTGACAAAGATAATCAAATTCCGCTTCAAATGTTGTTCCGCAGTAGAACGGAAGAGGCGTCCAGCGATTGGGATGTCTCCAAGGATCGGCACCTTGTCATCAACCTTCTGAATATCTTCCCGCATCAGTCCGCCTAGCTTGACCGTCTGACCATCCCAAATGCTGACCTTGGTTTGCACCTTCCGGGTTGAGAAGATCGGCTGGTTGATGACGTTTTCCGTGAGAACGATAGAGACGGGTTGACCCAACAAATTGATCCCTCCCGTTGTGATGGGGCTTCCGTAGTTAATGAAGCCTTCGAACTCCGTCACAGTCGGAACGAGCCTCAAATCAATCGTGTAGCGGTCTGGCCCAACTTGTGGTTCGACTTCAAGGGTGACCCCGGTGGGGCGCATTTGCCAATCCGTCGGCGTAGCGGGAGTGACGGGAAAGGGGGTCACCCCACCAGCTCCTTCCGTATTTCCAACCTCATTCGGAATCTGAGGCGGTTCATAGTCACCGGGGTAGATAAATTCCCGCACAATTTCGATCGTCGCTTTCTCGCCACTCTGCGTGACTACACGGGGGGCACTCATCAAGTCGATCGCTTTGCTTTGGTTCAAGGCCCGGATGACCACTTGAAACTGAGGATCGGTAAAGACACCGGCCAAACCGAAAATCGCCGGGGCGGCCAGACTGGTCCCTCCGGTGGCTCCCGTCAGCAGGGCAGCAATGGTATCCCCGCCGATGGCAAAGTCCCCCGTCCGATTCCCCCCCGTCACCGGGAAAGTGCCGACAGGGGCCGAGGCTCCCGGAGCCACGAATGGATAATTAGAATTATCCAGCGGAATCCCATTCCCAGAGGTGCCACCGCCTGCGAACACGGAATTATTCCCCACATTAAACTGCCCGAGCAACCAATCGAAGCCGAGCTCTTTCAGTTTATCCTGCTGCACCTCGATAAACTTGGTCTCAATATCGACCTGCACCGTCACCCCGCTGTCGTCCACGATTTGCTCAATCAAATCGAGGTTGGTTTGGGTGTTCCGAACGATCAATTTACTGGAGCCTTTCAGATAACGCGCCGAGGCTCCCTCCGGAAAACTCACTCCGAGGGATTCCAAATATTGCTTAGCCTCGCTTCGTCCCGAGAGAGCCGATCCGGTGGCTGGCGGAGGGGCCGCGCCGCCCGTCGTGCCAGGAAATCCAAATGGGCTGCCCGCAGCCGGGGCCGCTGCGCCGCCGACCAATCCGATAAGGTCGAACAACGGCTGGCCGCCGTCACCACCAGCTGGCTCAGGACTATTCACCTGATTCCCATCGAC
>CAZSPO010000305.1:0-4650 GCA_964608775.1 uncultured Chthoniobacterales bacterium
GAGCAGGAGAGGGAGGATCGACCGAGCAGATGACATGGCCACACGGTGGCGATTCCGGCTCGACATATCAACCGGAAACCCCTAGGCGTAAAGATGCCCTTGCGCCGCGCCCGGCGCCTTCCCCAAGCGTCCAACCTTCCGGCTAAGGGGAGAGCATGGTGATCGGTGTTGGCGATCGGTAATAACGCTCAGTCCTAGGCGTGGCGATCGGTATTAGGTATGGCGATTAGTTATAGCGAACTCGAACATCGATACCAGCTCTACCGCGGGTTGGTGGAGGTGAGCGCCTTGATGAACAAGTTCACCGAGCTGGAGCCGTTGCTGCAAACCATCATGGCGACGGCCCAACGGGTGATGGGGGCGGAGGCCAGCTCGCTCATGTTGGCCGACCCGGCGTCCCGCGAACTGGAAATGGTCGTCGCCACCTCGGCCGACACCGCCGGGCATGCGCCGCCCCCCCGCCAGCGTGTGCCGCCCGGTCGGGGTCTGGCCGGTTGGGTGTTTCAAAATGCCGTGCCGCTCCTCGTGGAAGATGCCTATGCCGATGACCGTTTTTTCCCCGAGATCGACCGAAAAACCGGTTTCCGCACCCGCTGCGTCCTCGGGGTGCCGCTCCTCTACGAAAGCCGGGTGATCGGGGTGCTCCAGGTCTTGAACCCGGTCGGGCGCGAGGTGTTCAGCGGCGCAGAACAGGAAGGGTTCGAAGCCTTCGCCACCCTCGCCGCTGCCGCGATCGAGCGGAACCGCCTCTTGGAATCGGAGCAACAACGGCATCGGCTTGTGCAGGAATTGACGGTTGCCACGGAAATTCAGGAGAGTTTTTTGCCGCGCGAACGCCCCCGGTTGTCGGGTGCCGTGATCGATTGGCACACACAGCCTGCCCGAGAAATTGGGGGCGATTTCTTGGATGTCTACCCCTTGGCCGAGGACGAATGTTATTTTGTGATCGGCGATGTCTCGGGCAAAGGGGTCCCGGCCGCCCTGCTGATGGCTCAGGCGATGAGCATGCTCCGGCTCACCCTTCAGCCTGGGCTTCCCCCCCTCCTCGCCTTGGAACGTTGGAACACCCTGCTGCTCGAACGCATCGTTCGCGGCACCTTCATCACGGCGGTGGTCGGTCGGCTCTGCCCCCCAACCGGTCGGGTCGAACTCGCCAGCGCCGGCCATTGCCCCCCCGTGGTCTGTCGGGCGGGCACCCCGGAAGCGGCCCCCCTTTTCCACGGGTCACCCCCCCTCGGCATCATGGCCGGCGTCTGCTTTGAACATCGCGAACTCCTGCTCGCTCCCGGTGACGCCCTCCTTCTCTACACCGACGGGGTCACCGAAACCCAAAATCCCGCTGGCGACTTCCTGGATCGCTCCGGATTAATCTCCCTCATCCACCAATGCCCGCCCGGCGAAAGGCGGATGGTCGAAGCGCTCGTGCAGGCCACCCAGGCTTTTCGCCAAGCCACCGAACTTTCCGACGATCTCACGATGCTGTTGATCGAAAAGCGATGAAATTTCAGATCACCAGCGAACCCGAACGACTCGCCGATCTGCGCGAGCAGGTGCGAGCCTTCCTCCAACCGTTGCCACTCGATGAAAGTGAGCGTTACCTCATCCTCATGGGCATCGATGAGGCCTGCTCCAACATCATCCGGCACGCCTACCGCAACGCCCCCGGCCACCCAATCCAGATCGAACTCGGCTGCGGGGAGGGCGAATTTTTTTGTCAACTCCGGGATTTCGGTCTCCCAGCCGATCCCGCTCAATTTCGCATCCGACCGATGAACGAGGAGGCCGCAGGCGGCATGGGCTGGCATTTGATGCAGCGGGCGTTCGATCGCGTCGACTTCGAACCCAAGGAAAAAGGGACCCGCCTGCAGCTCGTCCGGCGGTTTACTCCGCCTTCTCCTCGCCCGCTTCCTTCGGCGGAGCGAGTGGGATTGCCGCCTCCCGCGATTCCATAGTCAAATCCCGCAGGGTGACCCCAATCGGTTGGGTCCGGCGGTATTCGGTCACGTAAAGGGGGCGCTGCTTCGTTTCAGCTAGGGTGCGATAGCCTTGCAGCCCATCGAAAATCGCCCCGGCCAACCGTTGACGCCACGCCCCCGTGGCAATCTGCGGCGACTCGATCGGGTTGGAAACAAACCCGCCCTCCACCAGCACGGAAGGAATCCGGGTCAGGCGTAGGACGGCGAATCGGGAGCGTTTGATTCCCCGGTCAAACGTCCCGAGTTTGCCGACAATCGCGTGGTGCACCGCGCAGGATAGAGCGTAACTGGCGTCCTCGACCGGGGTCCCTTTCTGCACGCCTGGGTCTTTGGGGATCGGAAACCAATCGATGTCCGAGGGGGTCCCACGCGGAGCCAGCGAAAAAATCTCGGCTCCCTCCGCCTCTCGATTTTCCGAAGCATTAAAATGGATGCTGACAAACACCGCGTCGGCATGGGCGTTGGCGATGGCAGCCCGCTCGTGCAGTTCCAAAAAACGATCATCCCGGCGGGTCATGATCACGTCAAACCCTTCCGCAACCAGCAGCTCCTCCAGCCGTAGGGCCACATCCAGCGCGTATTCCTTTTCAAATCCATAGGGTCCCGCTGCCCCTTTGTCTTTTCCCCCGTGCCCGGCATCGATCACCACTTTTTTTGTGAGGGGGAGGGCGGGAATCAATTCGGGGCGCATGGCCGGTTCGATGACCTTCGAGAGATCCGCCCGACTGATTAGGGCCCGGCCATCTTGGGCGAGCACCGGAAAGGCCAGCCAATGGCGGGCTCCATTCAAATAAATCTCCCGACTCCCCAGGCGCACCTCCATCGTCGTCGGGCCGTTGCTGATGAAGGTGGTTTTGTCCGAAAAAGTAAAATCGTCAGGCAACCCATAGAAAGTGGCGATTTCTTCGAGAGTCAGATATTCCAAATTCCCCACCTTGCGCACTTCCCATGCTCCCACCGCTCCCGCGACGACGCAGAATGCCAAAACCCCGAGGCAGCTTCGCATGAAAACTCGTCCCATGACGGTGGAGTTAACCATCTAAACTGCCGGACCGCAAGCATCTGTGGATGAATGAGAGGTGGTCGGCGGCACCCTGTTTTGCGCGAAAGCGGCGTGCGCACGTCTCGCCCGCTTCCCTGCTGCGGACGAATACCGGTCAAATACCGCGTAAACCGGTGAGAAGCCCCGCGCGATGGTGCATAAAAACACCACTGGTTTTATCGATCATTGAGGGTTAAATCCCCTTACGTTTTTTCCGGGCCTATAGCTCAGCGGTTAGAGCAGGGGACTCATAATCCCTTGGTCGTCGGTTCGAATCCGACTGGGCCCAGTTTTTTCCCAAGAAGGCAACCTCCCGCAGGAGCTGGGGCCCGGTCTGACCCGCTTCTTTCGCCCTTGGCCGGGGGGGACGTTCGTTTATCCCCGCTAATATCGGCGCCAAAGCTCGGGGAGAAACAGAACCAGAACCGCAAAGAATTCCAAGCGGCCCAACGCCATCGCCATGGCGAACACCAAATGGGAAGCGGGAGAAAAATCGGCGTAGGTTTCCGAGGGTCCCACGCCGCCGAGGCCCGGACCGATATTAAACAGGTTCGCCACCACACTCGTGAAGGCGGTGACGAGATCGACTCCCGGTTCTAAAGCGCCGATCAAAATCGTGCCAAACGCCACCATCAGTCCAGCCAAGGCAATAAAAAAGAGGACCTGGTTGCGGCTTCCTTCGTTTACCGGCATTCCATTGATCCGTAATCTGAACACTTGGTTGGGCCGAAAAGCGTTCACCAGTTGTTGACGCGCCATTTTTAAAAAGACCAGCACCCGCCGGACCTTGATGCCGCCGGAGGTGGAGCCCGCGCACCCGCCGATAAACATCAGGAGCACCAGGATCATCCGTGAAGTTGTCGGCCATTCATTGTAATCCGCCGTGGAAAAACCTGTGGTGGTCATAATTGAGACGACTTGAAACAGGGCGGTGCGGGCCGTGTGCCACCAGCCCGTGCTCTGGCCCGCCACGGTTAAATCAATGGCGATCAGGGCGGAAGCGCCGACGATGATCCAGAGAAACGCTTTGGCTTCTTCCTCGACCTTCCAATACTCCCAACGCCGCATCGCTAACCAAGCGAGCAGAACAAAACTTATGCCGCCCAGAATCATGAATAGAATCAGCCAAAACTCGATGAATGGGCTGTTGAATTCGCCCGCGCTCAGGTTGCGCGAGCTGAAACCCCCAGTTGAAACAGCAGAAAAGGTATGGATCGCCGCTTCAAAAGGCCCCATCCCCATGACGAGAAGCCCAATGAAACAGAGGGCGCTAAATGCGAAATAGATCTGCCAAAGCCGGATCGCTTTGTCTTTGGCTCGGGTTTCAAAACCGGCGCTCGCCGTCACGTTGGATTCCTGCTGAAAAAGTGACCGACTCGCCCCCGCTCCCAAGGCAGAGAGAAGCGCGACAAAGAGCACGAGAATCCCGACTCCGCCCAGCCATTGGGTCAGTGAACGCCAGAAAATAATGCTCTTCGGCCACATGGTCAGATCCGCTATCACCGTGGCGCCCGTGGTCGTAAAACCCGACATCGACTCGAAATAAGCCGCCGCCGGGTCCAGCGGTTGGGTCACAAGCAGGTAGGGGAGGGCACCGAAGAGGGCGGCGACCAACCAGGCGAGACCGACCAG
>CAZSPO010000306.1:0-4649 GCA_964608775.1 uncultured Chthoniobacterales bacterium
TGCTCGCGCCTCAGGCGCTCCCGATGCGCGAAGCGCACTTCGCAGAGCGCGGCCGCCAGGCCGGGATCAAGTGGTTGCCCATCAGGCAGAATGTGACCAGGCGCAATCCCGAGAAAGCGAGCTGCGCATCGAGCAAGGCGCGAAACCGTTCCTTGGCCACGTCATCAAAGATCATCCGTCCCTCGATGGCCCGGCTCATCACATGGTAGAAGTTCGCCTCTGCTGCCTGCTCACACCCTGGCCGTTCTCATGAGTCGATTCAAGCGAGGGAAAATTGATTGTCAATGCATAAAAACACTGTCCCTAATTTTTCCTAGGCATTGGGCCGATCTGTCGGTGCAGTCGGAAAGCGCGCCCACCCGCTCTTCGACCTGACGTCGAGCGCGCTCAACCAGGTGCATCCGCGCGGGACGCCGACGGACAACCGCTATCGCGCGATCGAGCCACCCCAAACCACCTATCACCTGCTCAACTACGGACGGATCGACCTGGATTGGGAGGCTGGCGCCGCGAACCTGGAAATCCGCGATGAATCCGGAAACACGCGGATTTCGCGGGCCGTTTCGTTGTCGGAGTTGGAAATGCGTTGATTTTGCCGACTCAATCAAACACCATAAGGCCGAAAATTGTCAGTCAAACAGTTGGGCTGTCGGAATTCTCGCTCTCGATGACAATCTGGGACCGCAAGAACACCTGCCGTCAACTGGGTGGGCCGTATTTGTCTATTATTTCGTTTACCCTATTACTGGAGCGGTCCCGCGGATTCGCTTCCGGCACGTCACATTCCTCTCCCCCAATTTCCAAACTGGACAAAGCCCTCACTCAACGCAATGATCGCGCTGAATGGCCGCGAAAACCAAAGACCCGAAAATTGAGGAAGCCGACATCGTGATGTTAGGCGCCTTCAATCCGGCCATCTTCCATCCGGAATGGTTTTTCCGGCAAGGATTGGCGGATCAATCCGATTCGGATAAAGTCAACGTGGTCAGCAGGGCTGCCTCGGAAATCCATTTGGGAAACATCCACCTCACCTGTGTGGAAAACCGCTTGGTGTTCCAAATTTCAAACATGGCTTACGCCGAGGCGATGCAGGATTTGGCGGTCGGGGTGCTCGCCAAATTGCCCCACACGCCACTGGAGGCCTGTGGGATCAATTGCCAAGCGGTCTTCAAGGCCGATTCCGAAAAACAGTGGCACCTCATCGGGGACACCCTCGCGCCAAAGGATTTTCTCTGGAACAAACTTTGCGAGAAGCCAGGAATGAAATCCCTGGCCATCCAGTGCCCCGCGCCTGAATCGATTTTCCCAGGCGAAGTCAACTTCTACGTCGAGCCGTTAAGCAACACAGATGCGCTTCACCCCGCTATCGTTGTCAGAGCCAACACTCACTTCAAGGTGGAACTTCATGCCCGCAACTCCGAGGTTGAAGCAACGCAGTTGGTCCGCGATTTTTTGCAAACGGAATGGAAAGAATCCATTGGCCGAGCCCGAACCCTTGGGCGAATGATCTTTGAGAAATTACCATGACCGCCAGCCAAACCTTGGATGCTAAGCTTTTTGAATGGAGCAGCGACTCGCCACAGGCAACGGAGCTTCCTCAACTGACGGCGACGTGGCCCCGGTTTGTAGACCGCATTGCTATAACGCATCCTGATTCCGACCACGCTTCCGCCCTCCACACCATGGCCGGAGTAGACGTACAGTCACCACAAGTCCAACGCTTTGGCCCCCGGCATGATGAAGAATCCACGCTCCTGGAAAAATGGGAAGGCTTTGTGACCGAAGTCCACAACGACGGCTTTCGAGCCCGAATGTCGGCCAATCACGGCGACTATCCCAAGCACGAAGTGGCATTTGAGTTTGACGAGTTGAGCGAAGGCGACCAGGCGATTCTTGCCGTGGGAATGCCGCTCGTGTGGTCAATCATTCGCGAACGCCGCAAAGGCGGAATCCGCCGAACCTCTATCCTTTACCTCAGGCGCATCGCCGCACCTGACAAACCAGAGATCGACGCCGCGCGAGAATCTTTAGATGAGTGGATCGAAGGCAGCGAATGAACTTTCTCCGTCCGCGGATGAAATCGAAGTCTCACTGTTCGGCCCAGGATTCGGCGAATGCGTGGTGGTCCATCTTGGTCACGGCCGCTGGGTGGTCGTTGATTCGTGCTTGCACCCTGAAAGCGGCTACCCCGTCGCGCTTCACTACCTGGAATCGCTTGGCCTCGCACCCGACGAGGCAATTTGCGCGGTAGCCGCCACCCATTGGCACGATGATCACATCCACGGCTTGGCGTCTGTCGTGGGGGCAGCGCCAAATGCGAAATTTGTCTTGTCCGGCGCGTTCTCAAATCCCGAGTTTCGCGAGGTAATCTCTCCCTGGTTCGCAGAACCGTCAGCGGCCCTGCCCAGCGGTGTCGAGGAACTGCGGAAAGTCCGGGGCTTGGTTCCCAAACCAGTGTTAGGCGCGGAAAACAAACTGATCATCGACCAAACGATTGGCTCCAGCCAATGCCAAATGCTCGCCCTCTCCCCTTCCGACCCAGCCATTCTGGCCACTCTGACGAGACTCTCGGATATTCCGCGCAGTCACTTCAAACACCGCTTACCAAGGATTGAAGAAAACCACGCTTCGGTCGTGTTTTCAATTCGTGTCGATGATCGGCGAATTCTGTTGGGTGCTGACTTGCAGGTCAGGGCCGACCGGGACTTCGGCTGGCTGGCAATCGTCGATTCCCACAAAGAATTCGAAAGAGCACGATACGAAGTTTTCAAGATCCCCCATCACGGGTCAGCAAACGCCGATCACGACGAGATCTGGCAACAGCTTCTTGTGAAAGACGCTCACAGCGTCGTCGCGTCGTTCGTGGGAGGCAGAACCAAGCTTCCCACCCATTCCGACCGCAAGAGAATTCGCATCCGGACGAAGCACGCTTGGCTGACGGCACCTCCAACCACCGGCAGGTTTCGCCACCCCAATCGAACCGTAGAGAAGACCATGAAGGAAGCTGCAACGGAGATTCAGCGGATACCGCATCGTTTTGGCCAAGTCCGGCTGCGATCCAAAGTTTCGGATCAACCGGGAACATGGTCGGTTCACTTGGCCGGGGATGCGGAACCGGTTTGATTGCCAACCTGTTAAAACCATGAGTACTCTCACCATTCGCTTGCCCGATGAAAAGCATTCCCGGCTTCGCCAACTTGCGAAGCATCGCGGCATCAGCGTGAACAAATTGATCGAGGTACTGGCGACCATCAGCCTGGCCGAGTTCGACGCTGAAACCCGCTTTCGAACCCTCGCCGCGCGGGGATCGGCCGAAGAGGGCCTGGCGTTGCTCGACAAGCTCGATCAGGCGTTTGAACCGGCAGAATAGCGTCGGAGGGCGGATCGATTTGATCGCGAAAACGCACGCGAACGGTGTGATCTTCGTCAGCGGTGACAGGCATTGGGCGGATCTGTCGGTGCAGGCGGAAGACGCGCCGTATCCGCTGTTCGACCTGACGTCGAGCGCCCTGAACCAGGTGCATCCGCGCGGGACGCCGACGGACAACCGCTACCGGGCGATCGAGCCTCCCCAAACCACCTATCACCTGCCCAACTACGGACGGATCGACCTGGATTGGGAGACCGGCGCCGCGAACCTGGAAATCCGCGATGAATCCGGAAACACGCGGATTTCGCGGGCCATTTCGCTGTCGGAATTGGAGATGCGTTTCGGGGGAAGTGAAGCCTTGGGAAATTCGGAGAAAATGCATCGCTAACCTGGTTTCCGCCGCTAGGAGTTGAACTTTGATGGCGTATATGCCATCTCCGTTTCCACCTCTCCAAATCCTCACACCCTCCGAATTCCTCCAATCCAACTTGTTGAATCCATGAGCACTCTCACCATTCGCCTGCCGGACGAAAAGCATGCCCGGCTTCGCCAACTTGCGAAGCATCGCGGCATCAGCGTGAACAAACTGATCGAAAAAATGGCGACCATCAGCCTGGCCGGAGATCCTCAATACCGATCAGGGAAGCCAGTTCACCGGGGTGGAGTGGCTTAGCGCGGTCGAGGGTCCAGGAACCAAGGTCAGCATGGACGGTAAAGGCCGTTGGCAGGACAACGTGCTCATCGAGCGGTTGTGGCGCAGCATCAAGCACGAATGGGTGCTTCTCCATGAATACAACATCCTGCCGGAGTTGGAGAAGCTCCTCGCCGAGTGGATCGAACGATATAACCGGTGGCGCCCCCACACCGCAAACGACGAGCAGACGCCGTGGCAAGCCTACCGGGGCGTTCCCCCTGAACTTGAGCGCGACATGCTGGAGAAGGAAGGGTCGATCGAAATTTTCGCGCTTTCGGCCTCGGCCTCAAGCGCGAAAATTTCGAGCAAGGCCGCATAGAAACTTGACGCAAGCTAACCACCGTATAAAACTAAACGTCCTGTCCGAGATCTAAACAAAAGTTCGCCCCGACTGGCACCGGTCGGCCAGCCACCTCACCTCTGTTGCCAACGATTCCCCAGAAACGGGGTCAGGGAACCAATGCCAAATAATCTCTTGGGATCAATGCTTCATCGTCTCCCACTTGCGGATTTCCGTTGGAAGCTCTTTTAACTGATAAGAATTTGCTTTCCGGCCCTCCAGCACCCGGGTCACCGTTGGCCTGG
>CAZSPO010000307.1:0-4640 GCA_964608775.1 uncultured Chthoniobacterales bacterium
TCGACTACAAAATGAGCGTCGCCGTCTGGGTCGGCCTCATCGCCCTGGCCGGCCTCGACGCCGAGATGGGCGTCATCATGCTGCTCTACCTCAAACTCGCCTGGAAACGCTGGCGCGACGAAGGCCGCCTGCAAACCTTCCGCGACCTCGAAAACTGCATCGTCGAAGGCGCCGCCCAGCGCATCCGCCCCAAGCTCATGACCGTCCTCACCACCTTCATCGGCCTCCTCCCCCTCATGCTAAGCGACGGAGCCGGCGCCGACGTCATGAAACGCTTCGCCGCGCCGATGGTGGGCGGGTTGGTCACTTCGTTCCTGCTGGAACTCACCGTCTATCCGGCGATTTTTGCGCTGTGGAGGAAGCGGGGGGTGAGGTGAGGACGAGGAAGGTGGCGGACTCAAAAATCAAGCGGTCTCGTATTGCAGATCCTCGAAATTGAGCTGCGGCGAGCGCCGTGAAAGGTGAAGCATCTCGATGCCGACCACTTGGTTTTGCTCGTTAAAATCAAGCACTATTCCAGGTGATACCTCCTCGGACTCAATGATCTTCGAATCATCCAGTCGCAGGTAGAGGGCGTCCGCCTCTTTATCGATGTGTAGTTTCATAGCTTTCCTTTCATAGCCCGATCAAAGAATACACTCACAACCCGGCCTGGTTCAACTGTCGTATTGACGGCGACTCGTAAGACGCGTCCGCCAAACTCAGGGATGCTGCGGAAATATCGCTGCACGGTGGTATCTTCCGGGTCGCGAAGAACAGTCTCGGGGGCAGACAAAGTCCGCTCCATCCATTCGATCTCAATGCCACGCTCATTCAGAGCCTTCTGCGCGTGTTTGCTCAATTCGTAGTTCATACACGCCCCTCCAGTTTGATGACGGCGAGGAGATCGGGGTGGTCGGCGGTGGGGCCTGCCTGTGCGTCGCACGCAGACAGGCGAAGGAGACGGTTACTGATGGGGTGGCTGGGGGTGTTGAGGGTCTGGTGAAGGTGGGTGAGGAAGTCGCTCTGCTGCGTTTCGCTGGCCTTTGGTGAATAGGCAGCAAGGTAGGGTGCAAGGGTGTCGTGAAAGAGCAGGTCCCGCTCGGTCATGTGCTCGCGGAAGTAGTATTCCATCACGCAGGCGGCGAGGAGGTCCTCGGGGAAGCAGGCTGGGGTGCTCATCAGTCAGTCAATTTGAGTTCGCGTATCAGCCACATGACCCGTTATCGCGCTAAGGCGATTAGCTCGGCATATGACAGGATGGTTATGCCTTCCGTTCGTTTACGGCGTTCATCGTAGCTACTTTCCCCTTCTCGATGAGCAGGATGTGACTCTTCTGGAGCGTGCTATGGAGATCGTAGCGATACTTGATCGCTTGGTTTTCATCATCCCGATCAATCACGTGGTCGGGGCGCTTTAGTTCGATAACGGTAGTGTTGTCTGCCATGTCGTGAGCAATGAGAAGGTCGGGGCGCTTATTGGCTCGGTCGCCTTGATATTTTCCGTCAAGGTAGTGTTCGAACATGGTTATTAGGGATTCGTTTGAACTGATTTTCATGCCGTGAATGTCGAGGATCTTAGTAATTGTCTGACACTTGATTTCATTTCGTAGCCTGAGAGCCAAACGCTGCATTGACCCAGCTTGCCATTCTATTTTGTAGATCTACATTGATTTCAGCAATAAAGTCTACAATGCGGCATCGGTCGAAAAACAAGCCGAACATAGGCTTGGTAGCTTTACCGGTGAGTTCCTCCCAGCGAGCAGGATTGACAGCTTCTGCCACTATGAAAGCGCGCACCGGATTCGCGTGAAAAACTCGCTCCTGCGTCCACGTCGCCAAGAATGCTTCCGGGTTAAGTTCGCCGATCTGGTTGTGCCACGATGTTCCTGTCTTACACTGAGCAAAGACGATCAACTTTCCAGCGCGGTTATCAGCGAACGGCTTCCACGCAACCACGTCGAGACCAGCATCATTTGCATAGACCCTGCCTGTTTCATAATGGTGATAACAGCCCCCTTCCCGGAGTGCGGTGCAAAGCCTATTCACCTTATCTGCAAAGCCGCCCGTGGCAGCCGTTCCAAACACCATGGTCTCCGTGCGCTCCGAGCCGAGGTAGTTCTTGAGCAGATCGGCACCCAACTCTTCGAGCAGATGTGTGCCGTCAATATCCGCCTGAACCTTTTCAGTCTGCATGTTGAGCCGAGTGCCAAGTAGCAGATAGAGATACACTGTTTGGCGCAGGTTTGCGTCATCTCTGGTGAAATGTAGAACGGTTCCTGTCGCATCGAGCGTGAAGGGGTAGGCTCCGTTGCAAGCGGTCTCGCGTTTCTGAATTTCCGAAAAAGTCGCTTCCAAGTCGAAGCCGACTTTGTCGGAGTCGTCTGTGATTCCTTCGATGTCAAAATTGTCATCGAGTTGGTCGATAGCCGAGTTTGCACTGCGGCTGGAATAGCTGCCGTTGCA
Source organism: uncultured Chthoniobacterales bacterium (assembly GCA_964608775.1). Taxonomy (GTDB): domain Bacteria; phylum Verrucomicrobiota; class Verrucomicrobiia; order Chthoniobacterales; family CAZSPO01; genus CAZSPO01. Next base: position 2,445 of record CAZSPO010000307.1, read on the forward strand.
CCAAGCCTGCCATTCGACAAAATCGGCCAACTCATGGATATGGGCACCCCTTATGGGAGAATGAGGAAGGCGAAACATCGAGCCTATTCTTGGGTGAGAAATTTACGTTTTGTCGGTTTACCAGCCCGTTTTCGCTCCATTTCCTCGTAAATGTCCTGAGCCAACTGGCCGATGGTGCCCGCCATCCTGAGCTGCGCCTCGGTGCCATCGTCGCCTTCGGTTAGGTAAGCGCGAGCGTCTGTAAGCGATCGTTTGGCGGACAAGAGCGCATTCTCAAAGAGAATTGCCGGGGGCTGACTGATCTCAAAGGCTTTCGACAACGCCACACCGGAACGGAGCGCTGCCAACGATTCGCGATTGGATACCGCGGCGTTGAGTTGTCGCAAGTGCGGATTCTGACTTTCGACAAGCGGCGACCGTTCCGCCTTTTTGCTTCCGTAAAGCCAAGTCAATAGTTCGCCCAACTCCTTGGATTTTCCCTTTGGAATCGGATTGGGAGTCTCCGATTCCTTTGGTGCGATCTCAAGAAACGCGGCAATCCCGTCGTAATCAAGGCCGGTGTAGAGATGGGAAAAGGCCAGGCGGTTGTTCCACCGGTCCTCGCGGTCATAGACTTTCTGCTTCTCGGCTTGCTCGAGCACCATCAAGGCCCGGTAGAGGCGTTGCACCGTCCGGTGTCTGTCGCCAATTTGCCCGGCGATCTCATCCAGCTTGATGTCGAATTCCCGATGCACTTGCGCGATGTAGGCCGCTTTGGCGTAGCTGGTCCACTTGGCCGGCCCATTGACATGTTTGAAACCAAGAAACCGCCATGATTCTTGCCGGTCTGCCATGATGGCCGGTAGCTTCTGGAACGTGGCCAGCACTTCCTTCGAGGGTGTAGGAATCTCCCAGCCGTTCTCCTTGGCCAACTGCGGATTAAGCAACACTTTGACCGCCGCCAGTTTCCTTCGATGACCACTTTCTTGCCATTTTCCTCGGCTACGATCAGAGCTTCGTGGGGGAAGAAACCGCTGGCTGCCATGGATTGGACCAATTCCATAACATCCATCGCTGTCCACAACGTGGAGAGGATTTGCTCGTCTGAGCTTTCGTCCTCAATTCCGTATTCCGCCAGACGCGGGTTGTGACGGTCGAAATGGAGTTCTTCAACTGGAATCTGCATGATTTCGTTTTTCGCAGGCATGATTGGAACGCTACGGGTGATTTGCAGGAATGACGAGCCGGGATTTCGGCAAAGCCATTCGCCCCGGAGCGATGAGAAGCTCCCTCGCTTCGCGCTTGTCCTGGAGGGAGTAGCGGATCGGTAAAGTAGCGATTTGATGGTCGCTGTAGAGTTGTCGAATGAGATCGGTGTCGTCGTATGACATTACCCAAGGCAGGATCTGCTGCCTTCCCATGTAGTGGGCCAGGGTGGCGTGATCGCGTGACTCGTAGGAGTTCAGATAAAGGCGCTGCCCCTTATTGACATAAGGAGGATCCAGAAAAACCAATACCCGTTGGCGAGCAGACCCCCGAGGCAAGTTGGATCGGAGAAATTCGAGGCAACTAGCATGAATCCGGTCGTGCAATCTCCCGATGGAAAGAATACGACTCACGAGGGCTTCACGATTGAAACGGACCCCCAACTTCCATTTGCCGGATTGTGCGTAGCCGCCGATGGGACCCGCCCCACTAAGCACCCCAGATCGGTTGCACCGGTTCATATAGAATGCTGCGAAGCCAGTGGTGAAGGTGTCTGATGGATCTGGATGCGTGCACCATTCTGCCTGCCGCCTCCACTCCTCAATTGTCAAAGGCACCTTTTAATCTCCTCCGCAAAACGGTCTGTTTCATGAAGAACTGACAGCCAGAATGCACCAATCCGCGGATCAGCATCGTTGATCCAAACATCAGAAACCGCGTTGATTCGTAGGAGTTCGAGTCCGGCACCAGCTCCGCCCGCGTAAGGCTCGAAATACGATCCACCCCGGAGATCATTCAGATCAATCACGTCTTCGAGCAAACCTGCAAGGCAAGCTTTGCCGCCGGGATAGCGAAGAGGGCTGGCAGGTTGTGTGGTCATAGTTCTTAAATTACCATAGATTGATAACAGTTTGTTGTGAATTTTAGAAAAGTCGAGGGCGACTTATCACACCCTGCCCTCCTGTTTGATGACGGCGAGGAGGTCGGGGCTGTCGGTGGTGAGGCGATTAA
>CAZSPO010000308.1:0-4632 GCA_964608775.1 uncultured Chthoniobacterales bacterium
CTACCTTGGAAGTCGGCGCTCCCCTATCCAGATTGCAATCATGAGAGATGCACCCGAGTTGACTCTCGATCCTGATGAGTTATGTCTATTCTTTTAATATCCTGCTAGGTTTACGCTTGTGATGATGCATAGTCCCCCAATCACCCATACCCGCCATGTGGCCTCAGCGTTGGGAATCCCCCAGGCGACCCGCCACATTTTTTTATGTGCCGACCAGACAAAACCGAAGTGTTGCGACCGCGAATTATCAATTCAAGCGTGGGATTATCTCAAACGTCGGCTCACTGAGCTCGGGCTCGCAGAACGGGGTGGGGTGTTGCGGAGTAAAGTGAATTGCCTGCGAATCTGTGAGAGAGGCCCGGTGGCGGTCATTTATCCGGAAGGGGTCTGGTATGCGGACTGCACGCCCTCGGTGCTGGAGCGGATTATCCAGGAGCATCTGATTGGTGGCCAAGTGGTGAAGGAACATCAAATCCTATGCCATCCCCTCGGCCCTATATGACCGGGCTGGCGTCGGGCGGGCGATGCACGTAAACTGCGGGAGTGCGAACCATTCTCTTTCTATGCACGGGCAATTACTATCGGAGCCGCTTCGCGGAAGCGGTGTTCAATCATGAGGCCGAGCGACGTGCGCTCGCTTGCCGAGCCATTTCTCGGGGTCTCGCGATTCATCTGGCCTCGGGCGATCTCTCTAGCATCACAGCGAACGCCTTAGAGAAACGAGGCATCTCACTCAGCCATACGGGACCGACCCGGTGCGGGGCGCACCTCCGTGATTTTACGGTCGGCCACCGGGTGATCGCGCTTGATCGGGCCGAACATCATCCGATGATGCAGCGGCTTTACCCGCATTATGCTGACGGAATCGAATACTGGGAGGTGCCCGACGTGCCGGTGTTAGAACCGGAGGCAGCCCTCGGCCAAATCGAAGAGCGGGTGCATGCCTTGCTGGGTGAACCCCTCTCCTTATAAAAGTAGGAAGGGGTTGCTCCGCAGATTTTTATGCAGGGCGCGAAGCTTAGGCGGGGGCGTATCCGTCGTGATACGTCACCGCCTGAACGACAAAGCCCTGCGCAAAAATATTGATGAGAGGCGAGGCGGGTTCCAAACTGGTCGATCGCTCCGGCGAGAGCCCCAAAGGCGGGATCGCCGAGGGGTTCGCCATCTTCACCCAGTTGAGCGGAGGTCGGTGCGATGGTAATGGCTCCGAAGAGTCGACCGATTTCGCGTCCCATCAAGTCCAAGGCACCCCCATGAGCAGACCAACCCTAGGCCCAATCAAACTTGCAGATCGGAATTGCCAACCTCGCTGGGAATCGGCAAGAAAACCGAGATGAATCCCTCCCTCTGCTGGAGCGTCGGTTGTGGGAAGCCGTCTCCCCCTCTCTTGCCACCGCTGGCGTTAGGTCAATGCAGCATCCCGGTCGCCGCCTGCTCATGAGCCGTGCCTCGGAGCCCGGTTGGGTTGTGGTGACGCGGGGGCCTGCCTTCGAACGGATTGATGCGGTCCGGCGGATCACGAATTTTTCCACTGGCGAACTCGGTGCCCGACTCGCCCGCGCCCTGGCTGGAGCAGGCTGGCCGGTGGTGGTCTTGACCGGCAAATTGGCCGTCTCTCCTTTGGCTCCAAACTCCGGCGAAGAACGCTTTTTCGGAACAAACGACGACCTCGCGACCGCCGTGCAAACCCTCGCGAAAGAACGGCCCGTGGCCGCCTTTTTTCACACGGCCGCCTTGTGTGACCATCGGGTCGTCACGGTGCGCGACGCATCGGGAACCGTGCGGGGCGAAGCGAAAATCCCCAGCCGAGCCGGGGGGCTCACCTTGCAGTTAGAACCAGCGCGGAAAATTATTTCGGATTTGCGGGATTGGTTTCCGACCGCTCGCCTCGTGGGGTGGAAGTATGAAATGGATGGCACCCGGTCTGAAGCCTGGGCGCAAGGCACCCGGCTGATCGCGGAAAATTGGCTGGATGCGTGTGTCGTGAATGGAGCCGCTTTTGGGCCTGGGTTCGGCTGGTTGAAAGCTGACGCTGACAGAGAGGTGCTGGCCGATAAGGCCGCGCTTGGCAGCCGACTCACCCGTTGGTTGGGCTCGCCGATTGTGACGAAAATGTGACTCATCCAGCGGCTCGACATCCGGGGGGAGCCTGGAGTAAAAGGTTCCTTGTGATTGACCAAATCGTTTCTCAATTGGGTGACCAAGCAGATCATCTGCTCCGTCACGAATGCCAGACCATCCCGAGCAGCATGCTCCATTTGCCAGGACCTGATTGGGTCAATCGGATCTTTATTTCCACCGATCGCAGCCAGCGGGTGCTCAATAATTTGCAACGCCTGTATGGCACCGGGCGTTTAGCCAATACCGGTTACCTCTCGATTTTGCCGGTGGACCAAGGGATTGAGCATTCGGCCGGGGCAAGTTTCGCGAAAAACCCCCGTTGCTTTGATCCGGAAGGGATCGTTGAACTGGCGGTCGAAGGGGGCTGCAACGCCGTGGCTTCTACCTTCGGCGTCTTGGGAATGTTGAGTCGCAAATATGCTCATCGCATTCCGTTCCTGGTGAAGATCAACCACAACGAACTGCTGACTTACCCGAATCAATTTAAGGAAATTATGTTCGGCACCATTGAGCAAGCTTACGATATGGGAGCGGCCGCCGTGGGAGCCACGATTTATTTCGGCAGTGACGACGCACACCGGGAGATCGTCGAAGTGGCCGAAGCCTTCGCCCTTGCCCATGAGCTCGGGATGGCGACGGTGCTCTGGTGTTATCTTCGCAATCCGGAATTTAAGAAAGACAAAGATTACCATCTCTCCGCTGACCTCACTGGACAGGCTAACCACCTTGGCTGCACGGTAGGAGCCGATATTATCAAACAGAAACTGCCGGAGAACAACGGTGGATTCAAGGCGCTCAACACGGGCGGCTCCAGCTATGGCAAACTGGATGAACGAATCTACACCCAGCTCACCACCGATCATCCGATCGATCTCTGCCGTTATCAGGTGGCGAATTGTTACATGGGCCGGGCCGGCCTCATCAATTCCGGCGGAGCCAGCGGAGCCAACGACTTTGCAGAAGCGGTCTTTACCGCTGTCGTTAACAAGCGCGCAGGTGGCATGGGACTGATTTCGGGGCGCAAAGCCTTTCAACGTCCGCTCGCCGAGGGGGTCAAGCTGTTGAATGCGATTCAAGACGTTTACCTTTGCCCCGAAGTGACGGTAGCCTGAGCGTTCTCGCCTCTTCTATCAACGGTAACCCCAACGGGATTCAGGGTGGCCGCTCTGAATCCCGCTTTGTTATGATGACCATCGCCGGCGTCGAAAGTTATATCCAAACGAATTGGCCTCGCGCCATCTACCAAGACCAATCAGGCTCGGGCTTTCGTGGAATTAATCTCCCGTTCCCTTACACCTCGCCCTGCATCAAGGGAGAGGGTAAATTCTATTTTTTCTTCTATTGGGACACCTATTTCACAAACCTCGGTCTGTTGCGTCACGGGCAGCATGAAATGGCGAAACAGAACATCGAGAATATTTTCTGGCTGTTGCGGCGGCACGGTTACATGCCGAACCATGTCGGGATTAACAACCGCTCGCAACCTCCCTTCCTGAGCCGGATGGTGCGGGATTATTTAGCCGCTTCAGGGGATGAAGCGTTCTACCCGGAGGCAGCGGATTTGTTGCGTTGGGAGTATCATTTTTGGATGACGTCCCGGAACAGTCCGGTGGGGTTGAACCGGCATGGTCACCACGCCACCCGCGAGGCATGCCGCTCCTTTTACGACAGCGCCTTGGTTCGTCGGCTTGGTCTGTCAGCGGAGGTTTCCGATGAGGAAAAGGAACGGGTCGGCGGGCATCACTTGGCCGAGGCTGAGACCGGGTGGGATTTTAACCCACGGTTCGACGGGCGTTGCGCTGATTTCTGCGAGGTGTTGCTCAATAGTCTGCTGGCTGAATACGAAGAGGATTTAGCCGAGGCAGATGCCCAATTGGCATGGGGCTTCGGCGATTATTGGAAGAAACTGGCCACGACCCGCAAGGAACGGATCGACCATTATCTTTGGAACGAGGAACGGGGGCTCTATCTGGACTATGATTGTCGGGAGGAACGACCGGCGTCCGTTGCCTCCCTCTCCACTTTCGCCCCCTTGATGGCTGGCTTGGCGACACAAGGACAAGCAACCCGAGTGCGGGACAATCTCCCCTTGTTTGAACGCGAACACGGTCTCGCTGTGACAGAGCCGTGCGCCGGCTGCCGACGCTATCAATGGGCTTATCCGAACCTTTGGCCTCCGTTGACCTATGTGGCCTTGAAGGGCTTGCAGCGCTATGGTTTCGACGATGACGTCCGGCGGATCGCCCGCAACTATGTCAACCTTAACATTCGGCTCTTTGAGAAGACCGGCCAGTTGTGGGAGAAATTTGACGCTGTGACGGGAGAGGTTGCCGACGGCGAATACGAAGCGGCTGCCATGCTCGGTTGGAGTGCCGGGGTGCTGCTCGAAGCTGCCGCGATGGCCGAAGGCCGATGACCCTCGCCCCCTTAACGGCGGGGGGAGAGTTCTCTCCCTCCGCCCGGGAGTTTCTACATTTGGCAAAAGCACCAAAGGTGCGATCTTGAATAGCC
>CAZSPO010000309.1:0-4630 GCA_964608775.1 uncultured Chthoniobacterales bacterium
AGAAGCAGAGTTCCTCGATCTGGGCGGCGGCACCTTCAACCTTGTTGCCGTCCCCGAGCCAAGCGCAGCGCTCCTCGCCGCAATGGGGCTGTTGATTCTTAGTTTCCTAAAAACCCGCCGCAGGGTTTCCGCTTTCAGGTAACGGCCACCCGTCGTCGGAAGCGACTCCAAACAAGTTCCGCCAAGGCGGCTTTGACCGGATCGCTCTTAGGTCGCTTTTCCAGTTCCCCTGCGCCAAGTTCCGCAGCTTTGAGTCCTTCGGCAATCAGGTGCTGTGCCTCTTCTTCCCCATGCGCCCGATTTTCTATTGCTGACTTCTCGCCGCGGAACAGCAATAGAAGAAGATTGCCGTCAGGCGTGATCTGCGCCACATTCATTTTATGAGCGCGATTGAACTTGAAAATGCAGTGCAGAAGCTACCACCGGAGGAGTTGGAACATTTTGCCGAGTGGTTTGAGCATTTTATTGACAACCAGTGGGACAAAAAGTTTGAGGCCGATGTCGCAAGTGGTCGGCTTGATGCCGTTTCCAAAAAGGCGGATGCCGACTTCGAAGCTGGTCGTTGCACTCCGTTGTGAAGCATTTTGCTTCTCCTGATTTTTGGAGTTCCTATCGGGCATTGCCCGAGGCAACACAGAAACTCGCTGATAAAAGCTTTGAAATTATGAAGGCGAACCCCAGGCATCAATCGCTTCGCCTGAAGAAGGTCGGAATTTTCTGGTCTGCAAGAGTTGGTATCCAGTATCGGGCTTTAGCAAAGGAGCGGGAGGAGGGCTTGATTTGGGTCTGGATCGGACACCATTCTCAATACGACCATTGGCTGAAAACACAATAAGCCCAACAATTAAGGGACTTTTGGGGTGAAATTTTTGAAAGCCTGGGGGTCATGAAAACCTGGGGTCAGGCTGATATTTGTGACTGTTTGTGCCATTTCTTGAATTCCTTTGTCCATGACTTGCGGCTTTGTTTCGATCTTTCCGAGATTTCTCCTGCCTTCATTCTGCGAATTTGTTGCCGGGCGTTGGTTGTGCTGCGCATCTTCAACGCTCTGGCTATCCAGTCCATGTTCACAGTCGTCCGACTCCAAACAAGTTCCGCCAAGGCGGCTTTGACCGGATCGCTCCCCGGGCGCTTTTCCAGCTCCCCTCAAATTCAATTCGTATGCTGCGTGCCATGGGAAGGCACATTTCAGACGATGAAAATTCTGTCATTAGTCACAAATGTCAGCCTGACCCCAAGTTCCCTCCCGAAATGCACTTTGGACAAAGTTGACATCTTCGTAAGCAACTGTCATCCTCTTGCCATGTCCACAGCCACTCTTGCCACCAAGCGCATCTACACGTTCCGATCAATTTCGGGACTTGCAGCACCGCAGAGGACCGCAGCAACAGAGATTGCCCCATCTATTCGAAAATTTCTTGGCAAGTTTGGTGAAATAGAGGCGACGCAAATTGTGGTGGCAGCTTTGGAAGAGGAGCTGGACAAACGACCCGCACAGCGCAGTGCAATGGCGGCAGCTCTTGCCAGAGGGGCACTGGCACGTGAGCAACTCAAAAACGAGGAGGGCGGCAGTCTATCTGCCGAGGAGGCCCGTCAGGTTCTCGGACTATCCAAAGAATCGGTTCTTAAGCGCTACCGCAGCGGGGCTTTGCTCGGTTGGCGTGAGGCGAAACAGGACGCAGTTCGTTTTCCTGCATGGCAATTTTCTGATGCCACACAAAACCGTCTTCTGCCCGGATTGCAGGAGGTTCTGAAAATCCTCAAAGAGGGGGACTCGCTCGACGATTGGGGTCGCGTTTTGTTTTTCCTGAACCCCCGGGAGCGTCTGAAAGGGCAAAGGCCGCTTGATCTTTTGCGGGGCCGCAGAGTTTCCGAAGTCAAAGTCCTTGCGGGAATCCTCATCGAGTAGAGGATGGCTCGTCCACTCCACCTCCCCCCACGCGATATTGCCGCTCGCTCGATTCGCCGGACCCGTCTCGCGGCGGGAACTTGGTGGAAGGTGCATCTTGCTTCACGGGATCCGGTTGGGTTTTCCGCGAATCCAGGCCATCGCTTCAGTCCGCCAGACTCCGGCTTTGAAGTTCTCTATCTTGCGGTCGATGTCACCACTTGTCTCTGGGAGGTATTTGGCGATGAGTTGTTTGCCACACCCCGCATCTTGTCCCTTTCGGCTTGGATGAACCGTATGGTGAGCGAGGTTGCAGTCTCAGAAACCACGGTCTGCAATATGGCTCTTGCCTCCGTCCGCACATCAATGGGTTGCGACCTTTCAGCCCTCCTGCACCACGACTTGGCCATCCCGCAAGCATGGGCCGTAGCGATCCAAGCACATCCGGCAGGATTTGATGGCGTTCTTTACCCGAGCCGCTTCACTGGCAAACGATGTGCTGCCTTTTTTGCACCCCGATCCGAACACGCATCCTTTCAATCCAGCCAAGGAACTTCATTGAGTGAGCACCCGGATGCTCTTGAATTCTTGAAGGCAAACCGCATCGCTCTTGTTTGAGTTTTCGTGCATCTTTTTCTTCATTCATTCGTCTGCATGTTTGAACCCGCCGGTCCAAGACTGGCACAACCAAGAAAGTCATCATGAAAACGAACACGATTGAACCCAACGAAATCAGGAAAACCGTCCGCGCCCGATATAGCGAGGTCGCCGTGACCAGTGGCACCTGCTGCTCCGGCCCATCCTGCGGCAGCGCACCTTCCCAGGACGCCACCGAACTTTCCCGCCGCAACGGCTATACCGAGGCGGAACTGGCGGCTGCCCCCGAAGGAGCTAACCTCGGGCTCGGCTGCGGCAACCCCCAGGCGATCGCAGCCCTGCAACCCGGTGAAACCGTGCTCGACCTCGGCAGCGGTGCAGGCTTCGATGCCTTCCTGGCCGCCCGTGCCGTGGGAGAAAGCGGCCAGGTGATCGGGGTGGATATGACCCCCGAAATGCTGGCCAAAGCCCGCGCCAACGCCGACAAATCGGGCCTGGGGCATGTCGAATTTCGCTTGGGTGAAATCGAACATTTGCCCGTCGCTGACAGCACGGTCGATGTGATCATATCCAACTGCGTCATCAACTTGTCGCCCGATAAACCCGCCGTCTTCCGCGAGGCATTCCGCGTCCTGAAGTCCGGAGGACGCCTCGCGGTATCCGATGTGGTGGCGATGGCTCCGATCCCGGAAGAGTTGAAGTCGGATTGGGAACTCTACACGGGTTGCGTGGCAGGGGCCTCCCTCGTGGAGGATCTGCGCCTCCTGCTCTCGGAGGCCGGGTTTACTGACATCCGCATCACCCGAAAAGGCGAAAGCAAAGATATTCTGGAAAATTGGTTTCCCGGTCGTGGCGTGGCGGATTATGTGGCATCGGCTAGCATTGAAGCGATCAAGCCATGACGGCATCAGGAAACGAAACCGAACGCCTCTGGGGGGAATTCGCCGACCAACTCGGCGGATTCCTCCGCGCCCGGGTCGGCTCCGAGGTCGAAGCGCAGGACCTTCGCCAAGAAGTGTTTCTCAAGCTGCAAAAACAACTCGCGTCCGAGCACACCATCCACGACCTCGGGGCCTGGCTTTACCGAACCGCCCGCAACGCGGTGGTTGATCACTACCGCACGCGTAAAATGACCGAGGAGGTTCATGAAGCGACGCTGGCAACCTCCCCCCCGAACGCACCGGATCTGGCTCCCCTCATGGCTTCGTTTCGTCGCATGATTCACGCCTTGCCCGACGGTTATCGGGAGGCGGTCATGCTCGCTGACATCGAGGAACTGCCGCATAAGGTGGTCGCCGAACGTCTTGGCCTGAGCCTCCCCGCCACCAAGTCACGCGTTCTTCGGGGCCGTGCCATGCTGCGCGAAAGCCTCGACGCCTGCTGCCGATTCGAGCGTGACCGGCTGGGCTCAGTCATCGACTGCACTCCCCACCCATCCGTTTCCTGTCAGGATTGCTAAGGTTGGCAATCCGTAACTGCCTGCACGACGCCGCCCTGCGCAATAAGATCAAGCAAGCACTCGCGAGGTTTTGAATAGATACGGCTAAGGTCAATCCTGTTTACTTAGCGCAAAACCGAGGGTGGTGGATTGCCACAAACAAGTTCAACATGCGCTTGGTTATCGCAGAGAGTTTTCAAACGGCAGGGCGACTCTGTCAGGGGTTTGGGCTCACCGGATGGCGGAGCCATCCCATCCCTGTAGCCGGGGGTTCAAGCGAGGTGACGAGCGATACCCCCGGGTTTTTATGTAGAGCAAATCGATCCTGAAGGGATCGCATCAAGCTGGGCTGCGGGGCTTCGCCTTCCTTCCGTTCCCTTTGCTGCGATCCTTTCAGGATCGACCATCTTGCGGCGTAACCCAAGGGTGGCGCCATCTCGCTTACCCCCGGCTACGTGGATGGGATGGCTCCGCCATCCACTCGAGTTTGGACATTTGGCAAAAGCACCAAAGGTGCGATCTTCGATAGCCCAGGGCAACGCCCTGGGTAGTCGTGAGTTAGAAAGTTAGCCCTGAAAGGGCGAAATTCGTCCCCGCGCGAATCCATCTTTTGCGCCCTTTGATTCGCTGCACTCACCCCTGCGGGGCCACCTTCGGTGGTCTGTCTCCGCTGCGCTTCGGCTCAGGCCGCATCGTGTCAATTCCTG
>CAZSPO010000310.1:0-4597 GCA_964608775.1 uncultured Chthoniobacterales bacterium
ACGACCAATAAGCGGGTAATTCCCAATAAACCAGAAGGCAAAAAGGCGTTGAGGGCGGGACACTGCCTCGAGGAGGTTGAACGGGGGGCGTCTCCGAACGAGGGGATGCGGTGCCACTCCCTTGTTGGGGCGGTCATTGGGGTTGGTGGCAACGGTTGACAAGTCGGGAGTAAACCGACTTTTATTGGGTCGGCTGGTTCCACCGGCTGTCATTGGCCATGGACCGAATCGCTCTTCTGTTCGAACCCCACCCGGAAACCGGCTCGCAAATGGCCGGTTGGCTTTCCTCGCGCGGTTGGACGGTTCGACAGGCCGAGAGCCCGGCCGCCGCTTGGGCGGTCCTGCAAGCAGAACCGGTGGTGGTTTGCCTGATGGCCACCCGGTGGGAACAAGGGGCGCTCTTTGATTGGATGCTGCGGGTCCGTCGTGAATTCCCCCACGAACGCCAACCGATTCTCTTGGCTCGGCTGCGGGAAGGGGAGCCGGGCGATTACGGGCGCGCGATGGATGCCGGAGCCGATGTTGTGCTCGGCAGCGAATGGGATGCGTCCGCCTTGGAGGGGGCACTTGAGCAGCAGCTTAAACGATCCCTCACCCCCACAGAGATGACCATCCGCTTCTGGGGAGTCCGCGGCTCCATCCCGACGCCCGGACCCAAAACCGTGCGGGTCGGTGGTAACACCTCTTGTATTGAGCTGCGTGCCGAAGGCGAGCTTATCATCCTTGATGCCGGGACCGGGATCCGACTGCTTGGGCTCGATTTGCAAGAGGAATATGCGGACCGGCCCCTCGACGCCACTTTGTTGATTACCCACACGCATTGGGATCACATTCAAGGGTTCCCCTTCTTCGCTCCGGCTTACAAACCGGGCAACCACCTGCGGATCCTCGGTTATGAAGGTTCTCGACGCGGGCTGGAGGGCACCCTCTCCGGTCAAATGGAGAGCGCCTATTTCCCTGTGAGCCTCCGTTCTGTGCCGAGCGAGTTGGAGTTCCGCGAAATGCAGGATCTCACCTTTCAAATCGGGCGTGTCTCGGTGCAATCCACCTTTGCGCATCACCCCGGTATTTGCATGGGTTACCGGCTGCAAACGGCGGCGGGCTCCGTGGTTTATCTTCCCGATCACGAGGTCTATTCCCGGGAATCCATTTTGCAGATGGCCAAGTTTGAACACACAGCCGGGTCGGATGAATTGGCCGGGCACGCACGGGAGCAAGATGAAAAAATCACCCGCTTCATTCAAGGAGCCGATCTGCTGATCATGGACACCCAATATTTGACCGACGAATACCCCCGGTATGTGGGGTGGGGCCATAGTTGCGTCGATGATGTGGTAGAGACGGCTGTGGCGGGCGATGTGAAACGGCTCCGGCTCTTCCATCACGACCCGGCGCATGACGATGACCGGCTCGAATACAAACTCCGCTGCGGTCGCGACGTGGCGGCTTCCCTTGGTTCGGATATCGAGATTGAACTCGCCCGCGAAGGGGACGAAGTGCGGTTGACGGGCAAATAACCGCCCTTGCCAGCCAAACCGTTGCGAGCTGGTGGCCGGGTCAGATTGCTCGGGTCATTTGGAGAACGGGAAGGTGTGTTAGGGAAAAGGAAAGGTGGAACGGTGCGTGAGCGACGTTGTCCAGCACCGCCTTGTTCAGATTTTTCTCTCACAAAGGCACGAAGGCACGAAGCGATGCTTCGAGGTTTCCATTGATCGTTCGCGTGATGCCATTTTTATGCGTTCATCTCCAAAGTTGAGGAAAAATCCCAATTCAGATTCCCAGGGCGTTGCCCTGGGCTGGCTTGTTCCAGGCCGTTGGCCTGTCGGAATCTGCCGCCAAACACTGAGAATTTCTTAACAGCATTGGCTTTAGACCCCATACTCCCGGCGTTTGAACGGGATACCGGTCAAAGGTTCGGCTTGCCATTTTCTCCGCAGCAATCGATTTGTCACCGAATGCACTCATTCTCCCCCGCCCTCACCGTTTGTTGCCTCTCCCTGTTTGCTGGAGCCCCCCTGAACGCCGAGACAGTCGGGCCTTTCACCATCGCCGAAGAGCGCGGCGCGATTGTCGCCGCCTGGACGGGGGATGCCGGGACCGTCGTCGAAGGAGCACCGACCGCCGAAGATATTGCCGCATTGGCCACCCATCCCGAGATCGAGGCTATCGTCATCAAAGGAAATACCCTGCTTGACGGCAAAGGGTTTGGTGCCCTTTCGCAATTGCCCAAGCTCCGCCGGTTCAGTTTTGGCAGCTGTGGCCCGAGCCGTTTTTCGACTTTATTTGGCGAGACCCCCGATTTCAGCGGACTGACCAGCCTGGACCAAGTCACGACGATCGGGCTCGATCACTTGATGATTTCCATCGACGGAGCGGCAGAAATCCTCAGCGGGATGAGCGGACTGGAAACCTTCGGAGTGGGGGTCATGGCAGATGACCGCATTCTTCAGGCAGCGGCTGGGGCTCCCCAGCTGACCAGTCTCAGTTTTGGCCATTGGAAAACAGTCCCCCCGGCTCAGTTGACCATGGAAGGATTTCGTCAATACGCCAAAATGCCCCAGTTAACCAATCTTCAAACCGGTGCCCTGATTCCGGCCGACGGTTCCCCCTCCGAGATGTTTGAAGTGATAGGGAGCCTCCCCAACCTCACGGCATTAAAGCTGCCGATTGGCGGTTATCTTGATAGCACCCAAAAACCGAGCCCCGAAAAGCCCACTATCACAAAAGAAGACCTGCTTAAACTGAAGAACGCCCCGAACCTCCGTTTCGTTGGACTGTATGCAGCCACTTTTGCTCCCGGGGCGCTCTCCGCTTTCGAAAGCTTTCCGGACACTTTAAATGTCATTGAACTGTTTGGCTGCGTGTTGCCAACCGATGAATTCGAGGCGCTTCAGACCGCCCGCCCCACCATTCGATTTAACGTGCGCGACTAAGAGGGGGGCTCAGACCTGGGCTCCCCCTTTGGGAGGCCGAGGATGGCAACACCGGGTTTGCCACCGCACTTTGGCAAGCGGATCAGGATTCACCCCTCGGATGAGGATTCACCCCCCTCCTCCCCTTCACGCCCTTGTTGGAACCGGACAACATTTCGCGAAGGCGGCGGGGGGGGCCGGGTTAGTCTGCAGCGTCGACTTCGCCCCTGGCATGCAGGCTGCTCCAGGCGGGAGCGAGAGAGGGGGGGCCTGCGTAGTCGAGCTCCAGCCAATGGCCACTCCCGAGGGCGGCGAGCAAGCAGGAACCGCCCGTGCTAGTGTCGTAGATCCGGCGAAATGCGAGGTTCGGCACGTCGGCGAGATGCAGTTCGTGTCGGCAATCGGCCACATAAAAGTCATCGCCAGCCCGTTCCAGCCGGCAGGGACAGACCACGAATGAGCGGTGTTGCCAAGCACTGACCACGCTAAATCTCAGACCAAACCGACGTTCGTGCGCGAGTAGGAGGGATTTGATCAGGGTGCATCGAGCCGTTTCCCGGCTGCCAACGGGGAAAGAAACGGGATCGGGTGGTGATTCCGGTTCGGGATTGTCAAGCGGGCCGCCGAGAGCAAATTGGCCGAGCAAGGCGGTAAAGAGGGCGAGATTCGAATGTTCAGTCAACAAAAGTTTGCCCATGCCATTTCCGAATGAATCGAAAAATTGGAGACCGAGGAGCAAGCAGGGGAGTTGCTCTCGCACCGCCACCACCGCAGCGATCTGCCGGGTATCGATCACCCAGCCTGAGACGGTATCCACGACTTCGGAAGAGTCCGGCACCGGTTGGAAGTCGAGCGCGGCATGTCGGCAGATTCCGGTGAACGCCCCGGATGACACACCGGCAAGAAGCGGCCCCAGATGGTTAATTCGCTCGAACAGCTCGGGCCACACCGGGGTCAACCGCAGGCATCGCTCCCCGCGGGGCCCCTCGAAGGTTTGCAACGGGCATACGGATTGAAAAGGGTCATACGGATAAATTGGCTTCATCGGTGTGACCTCCTGCACGGGGGTGTCGAAGGGTGATCGGCTTTTTTCATCACGCAGACTCTGCCCACTTTCTTTCGGCTAGGCTGTCCGCCGTCTGCAAAAAGTTGGCGGTTGCCTGCTCTGGAACGCATCGACGATTGGGGCATCGGGATGGGAATTAATGGGGCGGCACGATTTCTGCCAGCCCTCTGGGAACGATGCGTCCGGCATGGTGGGGGTATCGCTCGTGGTTCGCTCGGAGCCTCCGACGGCTCTCTCTATGGGGGCTTCGCCATCCGCAGCGGAAGCGGGTGTCCCGACTTCGGTTCTGGGGGTTGGCCCCTTAGGTCCCTTCAATAAGCGACCAATCGGCTAACGTCGTATCCCATTTGAGCCGCTTGGGTCAGGTATCTTTCCCGGACGGCTTCGGGCATTTGGGGTGTGCGGGCGAGGAGCCAGAGATACCGCCGGTTGGGGGTGCCGACCATGGCGTATTGGTATGCGTCATCCAAGGCGAGGATCCAGTAGTTTCCTTCAGCCGGCACGGGGGCGAGGGAGGCGGGGAATGAATCGAATCGGACGCGGAGCCGCCCTCCGCCGCTGCCCGGCACGGGGTCGGCGCGACCAGTGATGGAGCGGGTTGTGCCGTCGGGGCGGAGGG
>CAZSPO010000311.1:0-4594 GCA_964608775.1 uncultured Chthoniobacterales bacterium
TTCTCACCACGATCCCGCCCGCGTTGCCGGTGCTGCGTCCAGCCGAACATCATGCCCGTCGCTACCTCAGGCTCGCCCATTGGATTGGAGCGGCGGTGGATGCCGAAGGTCCCCTCGAGCTGCCGCCGATCGAAACGCACCCCGAAACCGGGGCACAAACCAACTCAGCCGGGGGTCCTGTGCGATTAGCCTGTTGTCCGGGCGCTGAATATGGACCGGCCAAACGTTGGCCAGCGGAACGTTTCGCCAGCACGATCGCCAAGATTCTCCAACGCCGCCGATGCCATTGGCTCTTGCTAGGCGTGGCCAAAGATCAACCGGTGACGAGTGAAATCGCCGAGGTGCTAGGCGAATGCGGCGAAGATTGGGCTGGCAAGACCTCCCTCGACGACTTGATCGATCTCCTCGCGGGCTGCCGCCTCCTGCTGACGAACGACACCGGCACGATGCATCTCGCCGCAGCCATCGGGGTCCCGGTGGTGGCGGTCTTTGGCAGCACGGAACCGGCTTTGACCGGTCCCCTGGGGCAAAACGGAATCGTGCTCCGCCAGCATGTGGAGTGTAGTCCTTGCTTCCGCCGCACTTGCCCCCTCGACTTTCGTTGTATGGAGGCGGTAACCGTCGACGAAGCGGTGGAAGCGGTGTTACGGCTATTGGAAAGCCGCCGCTGACCGGATCAAGGCCTTGCCCGAGCGGAGTTCCCCTTCCCTGATCGGTTGGACCTACGATGCCGGCGGTTTATCCGAGGCTTGACTCGCGATCGCAGTAGAGGGGGATGGTTGCTTGAGAATAGCGGGATACAGGGGCGCTTCGGAGAATCGTCCGGCGATCACTGTCGCGGCGACACAGGCCAGCATCGTGGGGAGGGTCGCAGTTTGGTCCATGGTGAGCTCCAGGCCCATGAGCATCGCCATCACCGGGGCGCGGGTGGCCGCCGCCAGAAGGGCCGACATTCCCACCACCGCTCCGGCAATGGCCCCGCCAGACGGCAGCAGCCCCACGGCTTCGCATCCGGTGCCAAAGAGAAATCCCAACCCCGCCCCTGTCAGCAACGTCGGCGTGAAAACCCCACCCACCGCCCCCGAGCCGAAGCAACAGGCGGTAGCCACCCATTTCACCACGACGACGACCGCCACGAGTTGCCAGAGCCAGCGTCCTTGGAAAATTTCCAGCAAGGAAAAATGCCCGTTGCCCGCCACCTCCGGCAGGAACCAGGCAATGCCCCCCACCACCAAGCCGCCGACCGCCATCCGTTCTGGCAACCGCAAGGGGAGCCGGTGAAACGCCTGTTTCACCAGACGCAGTCCGCCAAGGTAAAGCGGCGCGAACCAACCGCAGGCGATGCCATACGCGAGAAACACCGCCAACTCGCCGAACCCGCCAAAATCTGGCTGCTGCGCGACGTAGAGCGGGCGGTCCCCTTCGAGTAGTCGCACCGTGGAAGTGGAGAAGACGGCCGCTACCACCAAGGGCGCGAGCTGAAGGGTGCGCAAGGTGCCAAGGGCCACTTCAGCCACAAAAATGGCTCCAGCCACCGGGGCGTGATAGGCGCAGGCAATGCCAGCCGCCCCTCCGCACGCAGTGAGAATGCGAAGTTCTTCCGTTGACATCGCCCGCCACCGACCAAGCAATGATCCCGTCAACGCGGCCAATTGCACCATCGGCCCCTCCTTACCGATGGAACCGCCCGATCCAATTGTCAGCATGGCGCTCAGCGATTTCCAGAGGGATTCCCGCACGGGAATTCGCCCGTCGCCCACCACCACCGCCTCGAGATAATCGCCTCCTTGTTCCTTGACCCCGGCAAATGCCACCCGCAACACCCAGCCCGCCAACCAGCCGCCGATGACCGGCAGGAGCAAGCGTTGCCACGGGGCCAGATCATGGAAAGCCAACGCTGGCCCGCTAACCCCGGTCCAAGCGGTCAACAGCGCGAGCGCCGTTTTTCGGAAGAGCAGACCGACCGCCGCCCCCACCACCCCAGCCGCGACCGCCCAGAGCAGCAACCGATTCTGCGTTGGTGAAAGGTTTTTTGGCATCGCCATCGTTACCCCGGATGCAGGAGGAGGGTAATCTCGCCTTTGGGCGGTTTTGTCTGATAATGCAACAGCAATTCGCCCGGGTTACCGCGTCGGTATTCTTCAAATTTTTTGGTGAGCTCCCGCGCCACGCAGACCTGGCAGGAGGGAGCTTGAGTTTGGAGTTCTCCCAACGTTTTCACCAACCGATGGGGGCTCTCGAAAAAAATCGTCGTCACCCCACTGGCGAGGGCGGTCGCCAGGGCATGGTGGCGCTGACCCGATTTGACTGGTAAAAAACCGCGAAATTGAAAGGGCAACGGAGGCAGGCCGGAACCGGCTAAGGCAGTCGGCACCGCGCTCGGGCCGGGCAAAACCGTCACCGTGACCCCAGCTTCGTGGCAGGCTGCCACCAAGCGGTAACCGGGATCAGAGACCAGCGGCATGCCGGCATCCGTGATCAGCGCGATCACCGCGCCGTCGCCGAGACGGGCGAGCAATTCCCCAATCCGCCGGGTTTCGTTGTGTTCATGCAGGCTGACCAACGGCTTCTCAATCCCGTGATGCCGGAGGAGCCGGAGCGAATGACGGGTGTCCTCGGCAGCGATCAAGTCGCACTGCCGCAACGCGTCGAGCGCTCGGAGGGTGATGTCGGCCAGATTGCCGATGGGGGTGGCGATGACTTGGAGCATCGCGGGGTTTTACCAGCCTTCGGCCACTTGACTGACCAATCGCACCGAAATTTCTTGAATCGCCCTCGGGAGCGCCTGCGTTTGGTCGAGGACCACATCTTGATTGACGAAGAAAGTGGACGATCCCGTCACGGTTCCCTCCGCCAGCTTTCGACCGGTCCGTTGGTTGGTTAGAACGTAGGTCATCGTCACTTCGACATCGAATTCCAGGGTGCGAATGACATTGCCCCGGACGGAGCGGGCAGGAGTGCGGGTAACCGAAAGAATCCGGCCTTCGAGGACGGCGTCGGCGGCATTGACGCTGGTGATGGCGTAGGTGCCGTCGAGTTGGAATTGGCGGACCACTGCGCTGGTGGTCTGCACTTCGAGGCGAGGTTCGAACGTCTCATTTTCGAAGACGGGCACGGCGATCGTTTCGATCTCCGCGAGGGCAGCGGGTTTGGATGGCCCCAACTCGTAACCCGCACAACCGGCCAGGGTAAAGAGGGCCATCATCCCGGCCAGGCAACGCCCGAGCGGGGCGGGCCAAATCCGTCGGGAGAAAAAGGCGGAGCTTTTACCAACCGTTTTACCGACCGTTTTGCCAACCGTTTTGCCAACCATCTGGTCGCCCCCTTTCCTCGCGTCGCCAACGGGCTGGGCATGGCAGAAGCCAGGTTGCCCTCCCTGCCGGAGGTTTGTCTTCATACGATCAAGACGCCCATTACTGGCGCAACGCCGGTTTCACAGGTGGGCCGACATAGTCCGGTCGGGACGTCGTGGTGGCAGCGGATTCTTTTTGCACCTGGGTGACCGGGGTAGCGGGGCGAACTTCGGCTTTTTCCTCAATGGCAACGGCTTCTTCCGGGGTAAGAGAGCCTTCCAGTTCGGCGATGCGTTGCATGGCGATCTGGGCCTCCTCGGTGTCGGTGCCGGCTCCGAGGACGGCGTTGTAATAGATGATCGCGGCTCCTTTGTCTCCTTTCCGGTCGTAGAACCGGGCAATTTCGAAGGCGCTTTGTTTCAGGCGCCCGAGAAGCAGCTCGATGTTAGCCTGGGCTTGAGGCACCTTTTCACTATTGGGATAGCGGAAAAGAAAGTCGTCAAACGCCTCAATCGCTCGGGCGGTGGCCATTTGATCGTAAAGCCCTTCCCGGCTGATCTGCATCCAAGCGTAGCCGATTTGGAATTGGGCATCGTCGGCGATGTCGTTGAGCGGATATTTTCGAACGACCTCCTGATAAGCTTTCACGGCTTCCGAGTAGAGTTTTTGACGCTCCAACGCCTGGCCGATGTTGAACTGTGCCAGCGGAGAAAACCGGCCAAACGGGGCAGCCGCAATCACGGCATCATACATTTTCCGCGCCCGCTCCATGGAGGCCCAGATGGGAATGCCGAGTAACCGGATCTTTTCCCCGTCCAAGTAGAGGGTGGCAATCCGAAACATCGATTCCACCGCTGGCTCGAAATCTTTGCTCCGGGGGTAATCTTTAATCAGCACTTCGTAAGCTCGAAAGGCGGCCTCAAAATCGCCATTTTGTTCATGGAGAAACCCGACTTTGTATTGCGCAGCCGGGGCTTCCAAGGTTTGGGGAAACCGGCGGACCAAACTGCGGTAAGCCCCGAGTGCCCGACCGAGGTCCCCATTGTTTTCGTAAGCCTCGGCGATGGCAAACTGTTCGCGGGCACTGTTGGCGATCTCGATATCCTCCTGATCGCTCCCTTCGTAAACCCACCCTTCTCCGGGGCGCCACACCAGCGGTGCGGGACTCATTGCCGGCAAGCCCACGGCACAGGCCAGGGTCAGGCAGGTGATAACGACGCCTTTTCGCATAGGCTTCAAAGCTAGAGGAAACCGGCGGGGCGTCAACTCCCCTGTTTCATAAAAGCAGGAAGGGGTTGCGC
>CAZSPO010000312.1:0-4585 GCA_964608775.1 uncultured Chthoniobacterales bacterium
GCGAGGGAGCCCTACCGCCGCGTCACGGCAACAGCCGCCGCGCTGCGGCCGAAGGTGGAGCGGGCGCTCGGTGCACGCCGGGAGTCGGGGGAATGCCCGTTCCCCGCACCCCAGTCCCCTCCGCGCCGCTCTCAACGCGCCCGGAGGTCGCGTTCCACCGGGAGCCGGAGGCTCCGTCGGCTTCCCCCTCTCTCCTCACTTTTCGCAACATTCGGTGATGCACCCCTCTGGGCAGGTGCTGCCGTGTTCGACCCTCCGCACGAAGTGCCCTGACTGATCGCCGATGGCGACCATCAGAGAAGCGCCTCTCCGGGTTCCTCATTCGCCGAGCCGACGGTGGGGCACTAGATATTGGACGACATAATCCCGCACGGCCTCCTCCAAGCTGTGCCCCGGCTCCTCCCATCCGGTGCCGCGAAGCTTCGCTACATTCGCGCAGGTGTAATATTGATATTGGTCGCGGATCGATTCCGGCATATCGATAAAGGAGATCGCCGGTTCCCGTTCGAGCGCAGCGAAAATGGCGCGGGCTAAATCCAACCAGGTGCGGGCGACGCCGCTGCCGATGTTAAAAAGGCCGTTTGCCCCCGGCTGCTCGGCTAGGTGAAGGGTCGCGGACACGGCGTCTTTGACATAAACGAAATCCCGCTGTTGCTCGCCGTCGCGGTAATCCGGGCGATGACTGCGGAACAGACGAATCTGGCCGTCGCTGATGATCTGGTCATAAGCCTTGCAGACCAGGCTACGCATTTCGCCCTTATGAAATTCGTTCGGGCCAAACACATTGAAATACTTGAGCCCCACCACCTGGGAGAGCCAGCCTTCGCGGAGTGCCACGAGGTCGAAGAGTTGTTTTGAATAGCCGTATGCATTCAGGGGCCGGAGCGGAAGAATATCCCCCGTATCCTCCATCCCGACCGAGCCGTCGCCATAAGTTGCGGCTGAGGAGGCGTAAACAAAACGCGCCCCCTGGCCGAGCGCCCATTCGCACAAGGTCCGGGTGTAGCGATAATTATTCTCCATGAGATAACCGGCATCCATCTCCGTGGTCGCCGAACAGGCTCCGAGATGAAACACGGCGTCAAACCGCCCCAAGGCATCGGCGGACTGCGACAGGCGGGCGAGGAGCTGGGACGCATCCAAATAATCGACAAAACGGAGCGGCGCGAGGTTGCGCCACTTGTCGTCATTGCCCAGCAGATCGGTCACCACGATTTGCTCAAGCCCCCGATGGTTGAGTGCATGCACCAGCGCCGAGCCAATAAAGCCGGCTCCGCCGGTCACGAGAATGCGGGAGGAAGATTCAAGTTGCATCGGGCGGAGTGAAGCAGAGCCGGGCCGGAGGTGCCACCAAAAGCCCATCGCCACCCCGGAATCGCCCGACCGATGATCGTCGCTTGCATTTTCTCCCCGATCAGGTTCCTCTCTTCCCAATGAAACGTCTTCCCCGCCCCCTCTTCCTCTGCGCCATCGCCTTCGTCAGTTGTCTGGCGCTCTCCCCCTCTATGCATGCCCAAGACAACGCTGCCGGTGCCGCTTACCTCGCTGAAAATCAGAAAAAGGAAGGAGTCAAAGTCACCCCCAGCGGATTGCAATACGAAGTTCTGACCGAAGGCAAGGCCGATGGCAAAACCCCCGCTGCCACGGATACCGTGGAGGTGCATTACAAGGGCACCCTGATTGATGGCACGGAGTTTGACAGCTCTTACAAGGGTGGCCAACCCGCCACCTTCCCGCTCAACCGCGTGATTCCCGGCTGGACCGAAGGCGTCCAATTGATGAAGGAAGGGGCGAAATACCGGTTCGTGATTCCCTCCGCACTCGCTTACGGCCCACGGGGCACTCCGGATGGCTCGATTGGCCCGAACGAAACGCTGGTCTTCGAGGTCGAGCTGTTGGAAGTCAAATAAGCTCCTACTCGGCGGGTTGGCCCGCAATCAATGCGCAAGCTTGAGCCCGATCACCCCAGCGATGATCAGGCCAACCGAAAATATCCGCATGAGCGAAGTGGGATCTTTGAATACCAAAATCCCAATCGCAAATGTCCCGGCCGCGCCGATGCCGGTCCAAACCGCGTAGACTGTCCCAATCGGAATCTCGCGCTGAGCGAGCCACATAAAAAAGCCACTCACCCCGATGCACGCGGCAGAGAGACCGATAAATGCCCAGCGGTGCGAGGTGATTTGAGAGAGCTTCAATCCCACGGGCCACCCAATCTCAAAGAGACCCGCCAACAAAAGGTAAAGCCAAGGAAGAGTCATCGCCCGTCACCCTGAGCGATCCCCCAGCCATTGGCAATCCACGACCGCCGGGTGGCACCTTTGGCAGGGGGGACGGGAAAGCGCTATTTACGTGGGTGCCCCTCCCGGTCTTCGGTGAACAGGATGAAGAGACCCGCTGTCCAGTCAAACAGCGGGGCAGAGGCATATTCGGCCTGGGCAGGTTCTCCCGTTTCAGCATCGATCTTTTCCCAGAGTTTCCCGGTTTTTTCGAAGAGGCGGACGGTGGTGCGAACGAACGTGTGCGCAATTCGCTGCGCTTCCTCTTCAAAGCCGTGGTGCGCGAGCCCTTCGACCGTCATGCAGGTCAACGGCACCCAGCTGATTGGGTAGGCCCATTGGTATCGGCGACAATCCGGGGTCTCCGCCGTGTAAGCCAGCCCGTGCTCGCGCTCGAAGAGCGGGAGGTTGGCAACCATCCGGCGGGCCTGTTCCGGCGTCGCGACGCCGTGCGCCATGGTCTGCAAACCGGTCAACGCCGGCACCTCCCCGCGGCGTCCGTTCGCAAGGTCGTAATCCAAAAAAAGGCCGACTTCTTCGTCCCAGAGCAGGGCATGCATCCGTTCGATTCGCTCGCCCGCTCGTTTCCGCCAGCGGGTCTCCGTTTCCCCGTTCATCGCCTCACTCCAGTCGCCAAAAGCCACTTCATACTCGTAAAACAGCGCGGCCAGTTGTCGACAATGTATTGCCGCACTTTGCGGATGCCCGCTCGCAGTTCAGGTCCGGCATCGACGGTCCCGAGCCCCGAGAGAATCGAGAGAGATTGGGGAAAAGTCATGGAGCTGCTGAACACGTCGTCTGGGAAAAAAGCGAGCCGATTCCTTCGCTGATCCAGAGAGGTTCGTTTGCCAAGCCACCGCTCCCATGCGTTTGCGGCGGCTCAGCATTGGGGGGACCAGCGGTGACGAGAATCGGGTGGTTGACCCTTTGCGGTTCTCTCGTGAAACTGCCCCTATGTCTGCTCCCCCGAATATTGTCATCGTCATCGCCGACGATATCACCCCCTCTTACCATGGTTGTTATGGCGGACCGAAGACGACGCCCCACCTGGACCGGCTAGCGCGGGAGGGGGTGCGGTTTGATTGTTCGCATTCGGCCGCGCCGATTTGTAATCCGAGTCGTTGGAGCATTTTCACCGGGCAATATCCCGGCCGCGCCCCCAGCGCCTCAAGTGGAGCCACATCCGCCGAGCCTTACTCCATCGGGCAAAATGCCAATCTACAACCGGAGACCCCCAGCCTCGCGAAGATCCTGCGGGCCACCGGTTATTTCACGGGACATGTGGGGAAATGGCACAGCAATTTTTCCCACGCCGGGCCGACGGAATGGGATGAAGCCCAATTAGGCACCGGGGTGAATTGCGACGACCCGGTCATTGATGAGCGGTTGCGCCTTCAACACGACCGGCACGCCGACACGGTGCGGGCCTGTGCCGGCTTTGAGTGGGTGGGGGCGGTGACCTGGGGCAATCTGAATGCCAAGAAGACGCCGCGTGAGTTGGCTGCGCACAACCCAGGTTGGACGACTGGAGTGGCCCTCGATTTCCTCGATGAAGCGGCGGCGGATGGGCGTCCCTTCTATTTGCATCTGGCCAACACCCTGCCGCATAGCCCCCACTCACACCTCTCGTTGGGAGCGGATCATCGTTACACCTTTGCGGGTAAATTGGACGAGGCTCCGAGTTGTTTGCCGCCGGATGCGACCGTTCTTGAACGGATGCGGCGGGCGGAGATTCCCACGAGCGGACCGATTGCCGGGATCAATGCGGGGGCGATCCAGATCGACGACCAGTTGGGGGCGCTTCGGGCGAGGCTGGAGGCGCGGGGGCTGCTGGAGAACACGATCTTCCTTTACACCGCCGACCATGGTATTCACGGGGGGTTGCAAGCTCTCACAGACTCATTTCATGGGATTGTGTGTGCTGAGTCCGCTCATATCAATGTCGATGAGTGCGGCGCGCCGGAAAAATTCACCGGCGGCAAATTATTCACAATTCCCTCGCAGAATGGTAAAATCACAGTTGAACAGGTTGTCCGCTTCCTTCACCTCCAGGGGAACGAACATCACTCGCAGCCTCGTGTCATTTCGATTACGCAAGCCACGGAATTTGGTACGGTATACTCACCAGAAGAGATTCACACACTGGCAAAATTTGCGCATGAACACGAGATGCTTTTACACATGGATGGTGCCCGCCTGGCGAATGCGGCAGTCAATCTGGGAGTAGACTTGCGAGACATTACGACCGCTGTTGGTGTAGATGTGCTATCGTGTGGCGGGACAAAAAATGGGCTGATGTTTGGAGA
>CAZSPO010000313.1:0-4582 GCA_964608775.1 uncultured Chthoniobacterales bacterium
CTCCGCCTCTTCCCATTCCAACCCATCCTTGGAGACCATTCGACGACCAAAATCTCCCACCGCCACCACCCGATCTGGCCCGACGGCAGCGACTCGCAGGACGGGCCCGGTGTTTCCCTTCCCTTTATCCTTTATTCCGAGTGATATCTCTTCAGACCACGTCTCCCCATCCGTGCTCCAAATAATGGAGGCGACACTGCGCATACCTCGGTCGGAAATCCCGCAGAAGAGAAAGACTTTGTCGCCTAAAACAAACCCTCCATGCGTTCGTTGAATTTTCTCTAGTTCTGTATACTCCCAGTCAGTGCCGTTCCGGGTTCGATAAACGGCCAACCTTGTTCCGTAACGGGCTCCCCCACAAGCAAGTAGCAGCCCGTTGAGAAAATGAGCGTGCGTCAGAGTCGGAGGCCGCTCTTTGGTCTCAAACTGCTCATACTGCACAGCATCTTGAGAAACCCCGCGAAGTCCATGCTCCCCGAGGGCAATATAAATGGGACCTGTCATGGATTAAAGGAACGGATTTCGGACCTCACACGCTTTTGAAAGGCGAGGGCGTTAATGCATCACACGCTTCAGACCAACCCCGGCAACCGCCCATCATACTTCGCGTGAGAAGAAGTCAGGTTTTCGCCAAACTCCGTCGTCGGGACGCCCATGATATTTAGCATTTCGCAGTAGAGATTTGAGACAGGAGTTTTTTCTTCGAAACGAAGATGTTGCCCGGTTTTCAGACGGCCCCCCGCCTTACCAAGCAATAAACTGGGGATCTCGTTGCGGCCATGACCGCCATCCGCCATGTAAGAGGTGTAAAGCACCATGGAATTGTCGAGCAACGAGCTGCCGCCCTCATCGATGTTTTTCATTTTCGCCACGGTCTTGGCAAAAATTCGGGTCATCCATTCGTGTTTCTGTCGGCACGCTTCCCGCGCGATTGGGTCAGACTTTTCTGGGGTGGGGAAGCCGCCATTGTGATCCAAAGTATGTCCGTGCCGTTCGGTGCCGACGGTGACCACCCCGTGATAAATTCCAGGGCCACCCGCAGCAAATGTCGCCACCCGAGTGGTGTCCGTCTGGAGCGCGAGAATTAACATATCCGCCATCAATTCCACGTATTCCTCGTAGTAAACCGGGTGCCCTTGTGTCGCTTTTTTGTAGCGGTCGGTATCATGTTCGGGGGCCTCCGACAGAATCGGAGCCGTCGGTCCTGGTCGCTGGGCGTCGGCCAATTCCATGGCAACTCGTTGCTCCGCCAACTCCAAACGTTGTTCGAGCGACCGGATGGAATCCATGTAATGCGAAAGCTTTTCTTTATCATCGCGCCCGAGCATGCGGTTGAGTGATTTGGCATCGTCAGAGACCAAGTCGAGCACGCTAAACTCATGGGAGTAGCGCCCAGCCGAACGTTGGATTTGGGCGGCCTGCCAATTGGCGCGCGCTTGCCAGTTTGGAGCAACCACGGGACGCCCACCGCGGAACATTCGGTTAAACAAGCGTTGGGGGTTCGATTCCGTCGGCACGGCAATCCCTCGTTTGGTGAAGGAGTAATTGCCTTCAGCCACCGCTCCCAATTCCAGGGAAGGGAAGAGGGTGGTTTGGGCAAAGTGTTCAGCGGCCACTTGGTCAACCGAGACCGAGGTGAAAAGTTTACCGGCTGAGCGCCCGACCTGCGGTGCCCCCGTCAAATGGAGGAGTGCGCAATGTTCATGAGCGTTCAAACTCTGGTTGGAACCATGATGCGAGAGACCCGAAATCAGGAGCATATCCTCCTTGAACGGTTCGAGTGACCGCAGAATCGAAGGGAGCTGGCCGAGAGGACCGACGGAATCCGGCAACCACGATTCCCTCACCGTGCCTTGGCCGTAAGAAAAAATCGCCATTCGAACGGGTGGCCCGCCAATGGAAGCGGCTCGCGCGATGGCACGGGGAGCGATGGATTCTAGGAAAGGCAACGCCATGACGGCTCCTGCTCCTCGAAGGAAGCTGCGACGTGTCAGAGATGAGGTTCTATTTGGCATGGTGATGAGAGGAATGGGGAGTGGCTTGAGCTGAAATTAGCTGATTGATTGAGTCATCCTAAGGCATCTGGGCTGATTTGGCCATCGTGCCATCGTATTGTTGGGTCCGTTTCATCTGAAATTGCCGACTTTGAATGATCCCTTCAATCACGGCAGAAAACCGGTAATCGTTCGCGGCAGCATGTTCGGTAATCTGTTTAACCGCCAACTCGTCGGTAAAAACCAGATCCCGCCCAAGGGCGTAGGTCATCAAGTTACGGACGAAATTCGCAGTAAAGGCGTTGGGATCTTCGAGCAGGATTTGTTTGAGATCGGTGACCCCAGCCAGTTTACGTCCGCCTGGGAGGGAGCCGGTGTTATCGACCGGAAGCTCTCCATCTTTCTCTCGCCATTCGCCAATTCCATTGAAATTTTCGAGGGCAAAACCGAGTGGGTCAATGCGGTCATGACAAGTGCGGCAGGCGGGATCGGCAGCGTGGCGATCCAATTGCTGCCGGAAAGTGAGCGCAGCCACATCGGGGTCTTCCGCAGCCTGATCTTCCAACGCTTCCACATTAGCCGGGGGAGGCGGCGGCGGCGTCCCAAACATTACATCGAGAATCCACTTGCCCCGAGCGGTCGGTTTGGTGCGGTTGGTGTGGGAGGTCATGGCGAGAAAAGCCCCCATTCCCACCAAACCTCCCCGCTTCCCATCCGTCGGCAGATTCACTTTCTGAAATTCCTCTCCTTTCACCCCTTTCACACCGTAGAGAGCCGCCAACTCTTGGTTCGCAAAGGTGTAATCGGCGTGGATCAGATCCGTCACTGGCCGATCTTCTTCCCGGAGATAATTAAAAAAGGCCAGGACCTCCTCGTGCATGGCCAACTTCACCGTGTCGGACCACGCGGAGAAATGGCGTTTTTCCGGCAGCGCCTTTTCCAGATGATGTAGCTGCGTCCATTGATTCGCGAAAACGGTGCTGAGCGTTTCTGCCCGGGGATCTTTGAGCATCCGACTCACTTCACCCGACAAGACCTCTGGATCCTGCAAACGCCCTTCTTCCGCAAGTTGCATCAACGTTTCGTCAGGCGGTGCTGCCCAAAGAAAATAGGAAAGACGGGCGGCTAATTCATACGGATCGACAGTCGCAAACATTTCCCCCTCGGGAGCGACTCGGGATTCCATCCGAAAAAGAAAAGCGGGGGAGGCGAGAATCGGATGCATCGCTTTTTGCAGGGCCCCTTCAAAGTCCAACCCTGCTGCCGTCGCCCCATCGTAGATCGCCAGGAATCGATCGGCGTGCTCATCGGACACCGGTCGACGAAACGCCCGGGTCGCCACTTCACGCAGAATATCGCGGGCCGCTTCGCGTTCAGGCTTTTGCTCCTTGTCTGCGAGCAAGTCCGCTCGCGCTTCTGCCGCCTCCTTCCAACGCTTATTGAGGAGGTTTGGGTTTGCCATCACCCAAGACCCCGTTTCGTCAGAGAAAAATTGGGCCAAGACCTCGGTTGCCGCTTCAAAATAACGCTCGAAGGTCGTGGCATCCATGTCGAGCGAGCGGGCATTGTTGGTATAAACATACTCGGCATACTCGTCGTGCACCCCTGAAGCCGCATAGAGATCAAACTCAATCCCCAAAACCTCTTTGATACTCCGTTCATATTCTGTCGCCGTGAGCTGCCGAATCACGGTCGGCCCTGGGTCGGCATAAAGCGGATTCCTCTCGTCCACCGGCTCGACCCGTTGCTGAATCCAATCCGTTAAGACCTCTGCATGCTGAGGGCGGAAATGCGTCTTGGCCGGGTCCGGCGGCATTTCTTCAAATTCTAAAACATCTAAGGTCCGCAACCACATCGACCGCTGTTCCAAAATCGACATCGCATCGGTAAACTGGTCGAAACGGACATTCCCTTTGGAGGTTTCCGGCCCGTGACAGCTGACGCAATGAGCTTGAAGAATTGGCTGAATATGCTGGGCGAAACCGAGATCATCCCCGTGCCCCGCCGCTGCCGGAGACGCACCGGGAGCCTGGGCTGGGGAGGAGGACGGGGCGGGTTCCCCGAGAAACGAGGCATCGACGATGGTCTGAAAGTTCCGGAATTGCAGCGCGACTTGGTTACCCTGACGCCCCACGACTTGCACGCTCGTGCCGACTGGCAACGTCACCTCGCCGACTTGCTGATCACCCGACTTCACCGGAAACGTCAGCTCCTTCGGCAAAACGACTGTCTCCGCAACCGCTGGTTGCCACGGCATCAACAGGAAGGCGCACAGACCGACAACTAACACTCGTGCCAAGCCAGCGTGTAAGAGGCCGAATTTGTCGAAAGTAGATGGGGGCAACCAGTTTCTAAGCATAATCCACGGTTTGAAAAAATTTACTCCTCACCCCCTCGGTCGCAATCATACAGATGGATTAGATTTGCCCTTGACGCCCACCCCCCCTTTGAGTCGAGCAAGCAAGCAGGAGAATGCGGCTGCTGAGGCGCATCACCGAAAGTTGCGAAAAGTGAGGAGGAAGCCGACGGAGCCTCCGAAATCCTCAAAAAGCGGCTCTCCCAAATTCTTGATCCATCTTGGGGTGATG
>CAZSPO010000314.1:0-4581 GCA_964608775.1 uncultured Chthoniobacterales bacterium
CGTTTCTCCTCGGGATCGACCTCAAGGACGATTCGACCAGATTTTCCACGTGCCACGTCAATGTTATATTACATCGCTATGTGACTTCGCAAAGGATTTTTTCTGTCCAACGTTGCGCATCACTCGCCCGAGGGAGCTTTAGCGACTGAGGGTTGAGTGCATGCGCCTTGTTAGGCCAAGGATGGCCTGCGGATGTTGGTTAGGATAAGCTTCCGTGCGCGCTGACAATCAAGGAGCTACCTGATAGTCTTTCCCTTCGCCGGGATTCATGATCCGTTTCATCTTATAAATGTAATCGATAGCTTCCTGCTTGGTAGAAAAAACTTCTGATCCAATATTGCCACCTGTTAATCGAAGCCGAAAATCGGTTCCGTCGGTTACGATAGTGACGTCGCCGGGCTTGTTAAAATAACAATCCTCTGGCATATTGGAGGGTCGAGCTACTACTGAAGGTGTGGCACTTGTAACAACATCGACTGGGACAGGGGTGCTTTGAGGTGATCGAGAATCACTGACGGGCTTCTCTTGCGAGTCACACGCGGGTAAAATACTGGCCAGACATATAAATGCAATTTGGTGTAGATGTAGCTTCATAATTACTTGCGATTAAATTAACTTACGGCTCGTTACCTATCCATTTATAGCAACTTACCAATCCTGACTTGGCAACTTCAAAAGTTCGTTTGTCCTCAGAAAGAACGGTTTTGGTGAGCCAGCCAAGATCTCGAGCAGCAGACTCGATGGCGGAATCGACGTCCTTACCACCATCAATATGCTTCTGGAAAAGAACATACAGCGGGGTCTCTTTCCACTCGAAATTTTCACCCCCCATAAGATCGCGAATGGCAAATGGCTCTTCTTTTCTGTTTTTGACCCAACAGTAAATCGCTCCCTGCATGAATGACTTTATGTGAGACTTTTCGGCTTCGCTGATGCCGTGAACATCTCGAAGCTCTGATTGTGGAATTAGCATAAATGATGAATGGTAAGAGTGAAATGTGGAAATGCAAGTGGCCTAACGTCAGAGCGCACGCACCCCGCCACGGGGAGCCGCGCGTTGAGAAAGGGGGCAGGCCGTGAAGCCACCCCGAAAATCCGACTCGGAGCGGGTGGCGGGGTTGTCGTGCCGCGACTTGTTCGACTTGTCTTTTTTGTAGCAACCAACCGGGCGCAACCTGCCCTGGAGTGGTTGCTGGCCGGTAGCTGTAAAACAATGCATACGATCACTAGACTCCAAATCGCCGAAACCGTTGAAGACGCCAATGCGGTGCTCGAAAAGGGCGGAAGGCTTCAGCATATCTACACGGTCCAAAATGGATTGAATCAGGAAGCTCGCTACGTGCTCTCCAAAAGGATCATTCGGGAAGAACAGGAGGAAAAGGATGAGGCCACCCAATAACGAACGCCGGGAATCCGTCGGGACCGTTCCCGTCACCGGCGTCGCGGGTGTAGCAATGCACGAGAATCCAGCCGACCTCAAGGTATCGGTTCAGTGTCTCGGTGGATTGCTTCGGACTGATAGGATCAGAATCCGATTTTACGATTCGTGTTTCTTTTACGTCGGTGATGTCCATGGAGTATTTTTGTCGAACGTTAGATATGGAGGCACCGGCGGATCAAGCTCCGATTCAACTAGAGACGTTGTCGCCGGTTGCCTCGCATGACTTGTTCTGGTTGTCGTTTTCTTGCTTGGGGACTGGGTTCACCGATTGCTCTGAAGGGTTGTGGTAAAAACCCGGCTGGTAGACCGACTCAGGGATCTTGTAGGGGCCGCCTAAGTAATCCGGCAGCAACTCAGGGAAACGCTTGTATAGCGGCGTCATCGCATCAAGGAACATGTCACCCATGAGCTTTCCGACTACCGTTCGGTATTCGATAAAGTTCGCCTCGCTATCGTGGTCACGAACGAACGCCGCACTCTGATCGAGCAATGCGCCAACGCGAGCCAGCAGATGGCTAAGTTCTTTTGCGTCGCTGGGCGTCATCTTGTTTTCTTGCCGAACGAAAAAGCTCATCCACCGAATAGCGGGGTGGAGCATGGGTGAAAGGTGTGTTGGAATGAGACGGGTTCGAGCGTCAACTTGGCGCCGGTTGGAGGTTGGATGCAGCGGCTTGTTCTGCCTTTGGGATCATCGTTCATGGCGGATTCGAGTGCCTTCATGTCGTGCATCTCAGCAGATTTTTACGTCCAGGGAAAGCGCGGAAATCGCAGAATTGGTTCGGGTGCTCCGACAGCCATTGCCTTCCACAGGCTTGTTTGCCTCTCGTTGGTCGAAACGAGGAGAAAGATCCGAAGGCCATTGGTCGAAATACTTTATAGTTTTTCACTATCCAGCGTGCGCCCTTTGTGCTGGGTGGAGTCGCTGCATTTTTTTTGCAGAACGTCGAGCTCACTCGCGCGGCTTGTCCGCGTTGAGTGCAGCATCTTGTTCTGTCTCTTCGACTGCTATATTCAAAGCCGAGATCAGCCCAAAGATGTCTTCTCTTTGGAAATTCAATGCAGTCATGTCGTAGCTGAGAGGAGTCATTTGGACTACTTCAATTCCAATATTCTTCTTTCCTTTTTTCTCCAAGGTATGGACTTTGATGTGTCCGCTAAATCCACTCCCTTTCGCCAACTTGATCTCTGGTGAGGTGTGAATAATCTTAGCACCAAAAGTCGCTCCCTTAAATCCTTTCGTTTTTATCTGATAGGGCATAAATCCGACAACCAAAAATATCGGTATTAGGAAAAGTAAAATCGTCGAGTCCATTTGCTTATTTTTTTACAGAACGTCGAGGTGTGGCACGGAGTGTAGCGCGAAGCGCGGAACGGAGTTGTCCACCACCGTCTTGTTCGGGTTAGTTCTTATCCGGACAAATACAGTAGGAACGAATCTCCGTAATCTTGCTGTCAGAAATTGAATAGGAGTCACAGTAAGAAACTCCACCATCTTTCTTTTCAGAACCTTCGACGACTATCTGGGAATCCCCGACGGTGGTCCGCTGATTTCGAAAATCTGGACATCCCTCCGAGGTCATGTCGGCGCAGAACTTCAGTAGGGTGTCTAGCCCTTCTATAGATTTCTCGCCAACTATCGTCCACTTCACTTTCGGTGAAATGTGGTCTGCAACAGATTTCGCGTCACCCTCGAAAAAGGTTTCGCACGCTTTGATTGTTTCTATTTTCATAATTCTTTCCCGAACGTCTCGGCTGAGAGACGCCGGGGATGATGTGGCCAAAGCTATCGACGTGATCGGCGTTCTCTCCAGCCGCTTGTTCGGCTTTTCTGGCCATGGGATTGCTGTGGTCTGCTCATGGGGTTGTCAGTCTGTGTCTGTCGCCAGCAGGCAGTGGAGGAGCCTCTTCAATGGGGACAGTATTATGATGGTCTGATCCCATGCCACGCCCATGAAGAAATCAGACCAGCAAACACCGGATGCGAAAACGCGAACGTGCTCAAAATCCTCAGCAAGCAACTCGTGTGCGGCTGCCTCTCCAAGCTGCTTTGATCTAATCCCAAGTCCCTGGCTGCGGGAGTATGCTCCTCCAGAGAAGTGGATGGAAGCCAAGTCGCCAGCTAGATGAAAGGGTGAAGACTGACTGAAGACGCAAAGCTCTCCGTAGCTGGAAAAGTAATTCAAGGCCGGGTCTGCTGGCTGAAAAAAACGGGATGGCGTAGGAGCGCTCCAGAACCGCTCGAAGAAACCGGAATCATGAAACTGACGAACCCAATACCAGTCCAGAACTGGGTGCTGAGGCATCTGAAAGCTGTGAAACAAAACTGAGCCGTTCGAATAGCGAGGACGAAGGGCTGCTACATACTCATCAACGGCTGGGTGTGACCAGCCGTGCTCAGGAAAATCGAGTGACGCCCACATAGCTGCCCGGTCCTTGAATGTAGGTATGCTAGCTTCTGCCGACATGGAGCTTCGTGTTGTGGTTGGCCGAACGTCGCGCATCACTCGCCCGAAGGAGCTTTAGCGACTGAGGGTTGAGTGCATGCGCCTTGTTCGACATTTTCACTCCACCTGCAATTGGCATCTTTCAATATATTCATCCAGTGAATGCTGAAAATCGATGCATCGCGCAAAAACATATTTGTCTTTCGGCACAAAACTTGTTTGAGCCCTTGGAAGTGGCAAATAAGCGCGACCACCGTCAACCTCTACAATGTAATGTGTCTCAACAAATGAAGCACCATAATAAAGGTCAAACTCGATCATCTTCGCAGATTTATTCGGCACTCGCTTTGCCCACTCTTCGTGAAACTCCCTCTCATCAGCTTCTCCTGTCTTCGCTCTTATCGTGACGTTGAGGTCTTCTAAGAGTGTCCAAATGCCCTTAGTGTCGTCATGCAGCCAATAGTCTGATTCGGCATGGTCTTTAAGGAGTTCTTTTAATTGGGTGTAGGTCATATAGTTTTACTTTGTCGAACAGTATTTTTTAGTGCAATTTCGCGGTCATTATGGCCGGTGGGGCCGGGGGCGGCAAGGGGAAAATGGATGGGGCTTTGGTCCCTGATTCTGAGGCATTTACGCTTCGCGCTGTTCGGTGTCACGACTGGGTGTTTAATGGCTTCTTGAAACGGAGTTGCGATA
>CAZSPO010000315.1:0-4555 GCA_964608775.1 uncultured Chthoniobacterales bacterium
GGTAGCGCGCGTACTGCTCGCGCGTCTCCGGCGTGTCGACGAAGACCGGCGGCAACACCAGTTCCTCGGGCGAATAGGCGGAGGCGTCCCCCATGACCCACGGACTGTGCGGCTCGACCAGGGCCACGAAAAGGCAGAAGGGTTCCCCGGCGTCACGACCCATGAACTCCGTCACGCCCTCTAACGTATGCGGACGCGTCGGCGAGCGGACGCAGGACCGATCGAAGCCGGGCACCGACTCGAAGGGGTAGACGCTCTCGGGGCCGACGTGGCTTTTTCCTGTCAACCCAACCCGGTAGCCGGCCTCGGGGAGGTAGTGGGCGACACTGCGCACGCCTTCTTCCGCCACGGCGTGGTTCGGGTACCCGCCGGATTTCACCGGGTAGAGGCCCGAGTAGAGATTGTGCCGGGTCGGCGAGCACATCGGAGCGGCCTGGAAGCAGCGGGTGAAATTCATCCCCTCATCGGCGAGGCGGTTGATGTGCGGCGTTTTCGCCTGCCCTCCGTGCAGCTCGAGATCGCGGTAGGTGCAGTCGTCCGCGACGATGACGAGGAAGTTAGGCCGTTCCGCAGCCGCGACCGGAGAGGATGGGAACACCGCGGCGCAGGCGATCACTGCGAGCGCGACGGCGCGGACCGGGCAGAGGAGTGAGAAAAAGGAGCGATTCATCTGGAATATCGGGTTCTTCGACACGCGGCGGCTTCAACCATTCCTGTCGCGGCCGTGACAAGGATTGTTGCGAGGCTTCATGGCTTCCGAAAGGTCACGAAGCGAAGCACCGAATCGCGGTCGAGTTTGCCGCTGACATCGACGAAGACACTGTTGCCGCCTTCCTTAACCTCCACTTCGGAAAACTGAAAGGGATTCGCTTTTCGGCCCTCCCGCTCCCGAGTCACCATTGGGCCGGGGAAGAAGGGGGTCCAGCTGCCTTGAAGGTTGGATAAAGCAACAGCTGCGATACCGGCAAGCAGCCCCAGCACCACGACAGTGGTTAAAATTTCCACAAGTGTAAACCCTCTGGTTTCTTAAGAAGAATGTTGAAGACGCATGGCACAATTATGTTTTTCTCATGTTTCATAAATACCATATAAACATTTTTTTCTTTTTTGTGAATTCGCTCCTGATTTTATGATAGCTGGTTGCCCCGATCTGCGCCTCTCCCGGCTGTAGGAATCGGGATTTCGGCCCGAATTTCCCTTCGTTTTTGTCATTTGTGTCCCCACAAATGCCTCAAACTTATGAAAATTCTGACTCGAAACCCAATTCCCTCGCTCAGACGCTCTAAGCCCGACAGACTGCTAGCCCGCATTTCTCATCCCCCTTCTGCTACGACTTGCTGCGGCCCGTCCCTGCTTCGTTCCTGCCCGGATTTCCCTGGCACAGTATGTTCTCATACAGCCCGGCGGGGAATCCGGCCCGCGCCTCGCCGTGACGCGTCCTCGCTGCGTCTCGCTGCGAAGGGGTATGAGAAACGCGGGTTAGCGATTTGTAAGAAGCTTGGTCAGAGTGGCACACAGAGTCCCCCGGCTTCGGCGAGGGTGCGTTGGCGGTCGTCGAAGGTGAGGAATCCCTCCATACTGAGGTGGATGGAGGTAGCGACGCGTATGATGTCGGCGAGGCGATGG
This sequence comes from uncultured Chthoniobacterales bacterium, assembly GCA_964608775.1. Taxonomy (GTDB): domain Bacteria; phylum Verrucomicrobiota; class Verrucomicrobiia; order Chthoniobacterales; family CAZSPO01; genus CAZSPO01. The sequence goes on from CAZSPO010000315.1 coordinate 1,627, forward strand.
CCGGAGGCGTTTTCGTTTCAACGGCTCTGTTTATTGTTCGGTGCTTTTTTCCTCCCCGCCCCGTCCTTCCAGATGACGACTTTGGCATCGTTCTTCCGGTTGGGGCCGGGGGTGGTGCGACCGTTGGCGACAGCGGTTTCGAGGAGTTTGGTAAGTTCAGCAACAATGTCCGGTTTTTCGTCCACGAGGTTTTTCGATTCGGGGTTGTAAGAACTCGCGACGCCGTAGCCCTGGTCATCGGTCATGATGAAGATGATGTTGGGTTTCTCCGCAGCAAACGCCGTCGAGAAAAGGGTGAGGAGTAATATGATAAATTTCACGGTGTTGGGTTTTAAACGGATTTGACTTTCAAACCGGCGGCCTTTGCGAGTCTTGCCTGGCGGATAGCGAAGGTGAGAAAATTGCTGGCACCGCTGACAAGAGCGGCGGCAACATGCAGAATGTCCAGACTGCGTGCGCCAAGTCGTTCGCAATGAGTCGCGCCCAGGCGCTCAGCCTCGATCATCACATCGGACAATGGCGGCTGGCAATGGGCGAGAGTGCCATCGGCGAGATCGGCAAGCAGGAGGTTGAGCGAGGCGTCGCGCTGTGCCGGTTTGATTTCACCGCGAAAAATCCTCAGACGTAGCGCGTTGCGGAATTCCAACTGATGAATCCATGTGAACGCCAGCGGGACGACCTGCTTTCGCATTGCGGTGATCGCCTTGGTGGTATGCGCGTCTGGCGCGTAGAGCGAACAGAGGAATCCGGTATCCGCATAGTCGTTCATCGGTCGCCGCGTGTTTCGCTGATCAGATCGGTGCCAGTAGTTGGAAGAACCTGTTCTCCGTAAATCATTTTCAAGCGAGCGGCAAAATCCGGTTTACCTGGCATCTTCGGCCTGCGAGGTGGAGAAAGCATGGCAACGGGCTTTCCTCTGCGGCAGACTTCCAGCGTGGTGCCGGATTCCACCACGGCGAGAACCTTGCTGGTTTCGTGTTTCAATTCACGGATGCTGGTTTGTTTCATTAAAGTGACACATGAACGTGACACATTGATGCCGTCAACCCGGATGCTCGTCACTTCTCACTTCTCACTTCTCACTTCTTCTTCCATGCCGCGAAATCGCCGACGTGGTGATGGCGCAGAGGGCAACGAGAATCAGCGATATGGCTTTTATCGGTTTTACTTGATTTTGTCTTTGGCTCGCTGGGCAAGGTAGGCTTGGTGAAGCGCTTCGAGTTTTTCCGGGTGTTTTGCGGCGAGGTTGGATTGTTCCCTGGGATCGGCGGCGAGGTGGAAGAGCTGCCAGTCGGTTGCGGAGGCGGGTTCACCTTTTCCGTAGCGGACGATTTTCCAATCGCCCCGGCGGAGGGCGCGGCGGTCGGGCCGTTTGCCCCATATCCAGAAGAGATCGCGCCCGGCGGGGATGGCGGATGAATCATGACCTAACAGCGCGGGGGCGAAGTTGATCCCATCGAGTTTCAGATTCTCACCGGGGGTTCCACCGGCGATGGCGAGAAGGGATGGCAGCCAGTCGATGACGTGGACGGGTTCCTTGATGTGTTTCGGGGTAATGCGTCCCGGCCAGTTGGCGAAGCCGGGGACGTGGATACCGCCTTCCCAGACATCCAGTTTTTTGCCGCGGATGGGGAGCGGCTGGTTGGCGCTTTTCAGCTTGAGGTCGGCGGGGTAGGCATTGCCGGGCCAGCTTACCTGCGGGCCGTTGTCGGAAGTGAAGAGGATGAGCGTGTCCTTGCGGCGACCGCTGCGGTCGAGGGCTGCGACGATCTCGCCGATGGCATGATCGAGGTGGTGGACGGTGGCGAGCAGCAGGCGTTTTTCCGGATCGGGCTCTTTCTGGATGATGCCCTCGGGGTCGTTGAACCAGGGGATTTCGTCTTCGTTAAGCCAGCGTTTGGGGTTTTCCGGGTCGAGCTGAGTGGGACGATCAATGAACTTGCCACGCTCGTCGAGCGGGGTATGCGGCGCGTGGAACGGGAGGTAGAGGAAAAACGGTTGGTCGGAGCTTTCGATGACGCGGACGGCTTCCTTGGCGACGAGATCAGTGGCGTGGACGCCGTCCTCGTGGCCGGGGATGATTTCGTGATCGCGGTGCCAGGTGATGGCGAGCGGGCCGGGACGGTAGCGGTGGTCATACATGCCGACGGCTCCCGCAAGCGAGCCGTAGCTGGAATCGAAACCGAAGTGATTGGGGCCGGCAACAGGATCGGTGGCGAGATGCCATTTCCCCGCGAGATGTGTCGTGTAGCCCTGTGCCTTGAGCAGGCTGGCGATGGTGGGGGTGCCGGGGGGGAGATTGGTTTCGTTGTTGGCTGCCAACTGCCGGTTTCCGAAGCGGCTGGGATAACGCCCCGTGAGCATCGCGACCCGCGTGGGGGTGCATTGCGGCATGGAGTAGCATTGATCGAAGACGGCACCCTCAGCGGCGAGCTTGTCCATGTGGGGGGTGTGAACCTTTTCGGGATTCAGATAACCGATATCCATCAGTCCCTGGTCATCGGTAAGGATCGCGATGATATTGGGTTTGGGTTGGGCGAACGCCACGGTGGAAGCTATAAAGAAGATGATGAGGATTTTCATGGGCTGGTTGATTGCGGTTGATGGAAAGAGTGAGGCTAGCTAATCGGCTAGTCCGACAGGTTGCTAGCGGTTACTGAAAGGGATTCGCTTTTCGGCCCTCCCGCTCCCGAGTCACCATTGGGCCGGGGAAGCAGGGAGTCCAGCCTCACGCGCCCCGGACTCGCCCTTGGCGGCGGCGCTAAAGCCCTTGAACGCCTCGCTCGCCGAGCTTGAAAAAGGTGCCGGAGCGCAATACCATGTCATCAAACATGATTGCAGCTTGCAGCGGGAGGATCGCGAGGTGCTCACCGAGATCTTCTACAACCTGCTGCTGCAACGCTTCAAGACCAAAAGCCGAAAGGAAATC
>CAZSPO010000316.1:0-4510 GCA_964608775.1 uncultured Chthoniobacterales bacterium
GTAGTAGCTGCTGGCGAGGTCAACTTCATATTGATATAGCAAAAACACCCTTCCAGATTTAATGATTTCGCCCATGAGCCTTGCTCCGCATGTCTTCGGCAAAGACCTAGCAATTGGGAACAAAGTCACTCGTGACCTAGGCGCAGCCTCCTTCAAGAAAGACGTAAAGGGTGTTTATCTTCGCCACTCCAAGCTTATATCCGCCTACTACAGCAAAGGAAAACAACACGGAATTTAAATATGACTACCACCGCCAATTTCAAAGTTGACCCAAGGCTCGCCTCGATTCTTGGCGATAGCTACACAAGCAGCGAGCACGCGCTCAAAGAACTCATCGACAACTCTTGGGACGCCGAAGCCACCGAGGTTCGGGTGACCTTGCCTACCATTCTGTCCGACGACCCAATCATCGTCGAGGACAACGGCAGCGGGATGAAACCCGCCGAGGTGCGCGACGAGTATTTGAACATCGCCAGCCCGCGCTGGACGCGAAAGGGCGAGAAGACTCCACACATGAATCGTGTGGTCAAGGGTCGCCGGGGCGTCGGTAAATTTGCCGGTTTGATTCTTGCATCTCGCATGGAATTGGAAACGACTGCACTTGGATTCACCACGAGAGTGGAGGTGGACAAGGAACTGCTGCTACGTGACTCGAAGGACTTGGAGCAGGTGGAACTGCCATTCTCTTCCAAGGAAGTGGATTCCACACTTCACGGCACGCGGATCATCCTTTCGAGGTTGAACCCGAATCTCAACCTCCCCCAGCCAGACCGGTTCAAACAGATACTCGCACGCGATTATGGCCGCGAAACTGACTTTGTCATTTTGGTAAACGGAGAGCGTGTCTTCGCGTTTGATGTTCCGGGCACCACCTTCGAGTGCGCAGTGGTTTTGCCCAATGGCACTACGGCTATGGCGACCTACACGATTGCGGACAAGCCCCTCCCTGCAAAGCATTCGGGAGTGGTTTTGCGGCAAGGTGGAAAGACAATTGGAAAAGCACATCTATTTGGCTTAGAGGGCGTCGATGAACTTTCCGACCGGTTGCGCCGGCGGATTGTTGGAGAAGTCAATGTTCCCCCAGACGCAATCGAACTGACTGCCGCTGGCGGTAATGTGATCGAAAGCGACAAGTCGTTTGAGCATCTGTCAGGCGAGTTGCAAAAGCAGTTTCATGAAAGCCTTACCCAAACTCACACGAATGAAGTAAACCTTGCCAAAGGCCGGTGGAAACAGCAGATGGACCGACGGCTTGTCAGTGTGCCCGAGCATCGTCGTGGCATCATTGAGCAGCGGATGAACCGCCTTATTTCTCGGGCCTATCAGGAAGGGGAAAAGGAGGAACGGATCGGCACCCTCGTCGATCTTGTGCTCGATGCGCTGGAGCACGACGAATACTGGGCCGTCTGTAATGAACTCCACGACACCGACCGTGCAGACGTGATGCATCTCGCCAATGCGCTGCTCGAATTTGGTTTGTGCGACTTGGCGTTCATGGGGCGGCAGGCAAAGAGTCGTTTGGACTTCTTGAAATCACTCGACCTGCTTGTGAGAAATCCAGACACGCTGGAAAAGCAGATGCATAAGGCGTTTGAACGAAACCTGTGGGTGTTTGGCCCACAGTACAGCCTCATGGCGAGTAATCAACAGTTGGGCTCTATCGCAGAGCAGTGCGGCCAATCCGTCACCGCACATCCGACTAACAAAACGCGTCCCGATTTACTTCTATCTCAAGATGCATTCAAGAATCGCCTCTTGGTGGAGTTCAAGCGCCCAAACCACGAAGTCGGCCGCGACGATGAAGGCCAGGCGAAGAAGTATGCGGACTGGCTCAAGAGCAAGTTGCAAATGCCTGTAGACATCATCGTCATCGGAGGAACGACTGATTCCTCGCTCTGCGACGAGTATTCTGGAAAGCGGACGCAGTTTGTCAGCTACTCCAAGCTCATTGCGGACGCACAAGCATCATTGGATTGGATGATAGAGCAATTGAACCAAAAGCCCTGAAGCGCATGGCAACAAGTGAGGATGAGCGACACGGTAAAAAGGGTGACGGTATTGACAGTTTTTAAAGCATTTTTCTTTCGCCCTGGGCGCTCCTCAGACGGGGGCAGTGAAACTTAGGGCTGAAAGCTGAGACCTGAAGGCTGAGACTTGATGGCTGTGGAAATAATCACATAATTGAGCATACTAGTTGCTAATTTCTTGAAATTTGTTATTTTCCCACTCAGGAAATGAAAGAAATCCAGCAAATCAGTGAAGCGATCATGCTTGCCCGTTTGGAAGTGGGATCGGTGTTGCTGCCGCCGTTGGTGGTCAGGTCTTGCACGCCCTTGAAGGCAAATGAGAAAGCCGACGCCCGTTTGGAACTGGCGTTGCCGGGAGAGCCAGAGGGGTTTCGTTTTGTGGTGGAGATGAAGGCGCGGGCTACGCCGCAGACAATTCAATTGGCGATGGCACAGGCGAAGACGGCGGCACAGCCGGGCGAGTGGCCGATGATTCAAGTGCCATTTTTATCGCAGGATCGGCTGGAAGAATTGGAGCGGGACGGTGTGAGCGGCGTGGATTTGTGCGGCAACGGCATGGTGCTCGTGCCGGGGCGGCTCTGTGTGGTGCGCTCGGGCGCACCCAACCGGTATCGCGATTCGCGTCCGCTGAACAATCCGTACCGCGGTCGCTCGGCGATGGTCGCGCGGATGCTATTGCTGCGCCCGAAATGGGAGTCGCTCTCGGAATTGGCGGCGGCGATTGAATCAGGCGGGGTAAAATTGTCATTGCCGCAAGTGTCCAAGGCGGTACAGGCGATGGGTGAGGATTTAATCGTCTCAAAGAGCGGGGGAAACATAGCGCTGCTTGAACCCTTGCGCCTGCTGGACAAACTCGGCAACGAGTGGCGCAAGCCGAGGGTGCGCGCGAAGCAGGCGTTGCGGTTGCCGAAGGGCATGGATTGGGCGGGAGTTCTCTCATCGAATCCATTGCTCAAATGGGCCGTGACGGGTGAGAGTTCGGTGACGCGCTACGCGACATTTTCCCAAGGCGGTCCGCGCCGCATTGCGGTTGCGAGCCTGCCACTGGCTTTGACGATGCTTTGCGGGACGCCTGAGTCCGTGCCGAATTTCGCCGACGTGGAGTTGGTGGAGACAGATGAAGCCGGATTCTTTTTTGAAAACGAAACAGATGAACGGGGGGTTCGCTGGGCCAGCCCTTTGCAGACATGGCTGGAACTTCAATCTGGTGATGCCCGCCAGCAGGATGCGGCGAAAGATTTGCGTGCCCAGATCTTGCGCAAGGTGAAACTATGAGTGCTAGTGTCCAAGATGAGTTGTGGCCACATTTCGTGCCGCTCTGGAAAGATTTGCGAGTGATCGCACCGAAGCTTTTGCTGGCAGGCGGGTACGGTTTGTTTCTGAAACAACAGTGGCTGATCTCACAGGTGCGAATTCCTGGGGCTCCGGATGGAGATGCCATCTCTTCGGAAGAGAGACAGAAGTTAGTTGCAAATAATGTCAACTCGCTGGTCTCTATACATCGCTGGATTGATCAAACGCCGCGCGTGACAAAAGATTTCGATTTCATCGCCAGCCTTGATTTGATTGCGTCGCCGGAGGAACAACACCAACTCCATGCCGTGTTGGAGAAGCATGATTTCAAGGTCGTGCCAGCAAATGCGCGATGGCAATTTGCCAAGGTAATTGACGAGGTAGGGCAGGTGGTTCTGGATTTTCACTCGCCAACACCGGCCAACAAGCGGGAGGACTTGCGGGTTCAGGCGCGGCGGGTGAAGCCACAACCTTCGCTAGGACAGATGGGCATTCATGGTCGTGAAAACCCGGAAGCGACCGGTTCGGAATTGCATCCGTTTACATTCAAATTCAAGGAAGAGGAAATTGTTCTTCCCAATCCGGTGACATTGGTAGTGATGAAGCTGACGGCAATGCGCGACAGATGGTCGGTGTCACAAGATGGTTCAAAATCTCCTGAAGAGCGGACACTTGAAAATCTTCAAGCGAGAAAACACGCAGAGGATGTTTTTCGCATCATGGCCATGATGACGCGGGAAGAAAACGAATCGGTGAGCGAACTTCTGGATGCTATGCGCGTAAGTCCTGTTTATCGGGCTGCCATAGAAGCTTTCTCACAATTTTTCAAGACAGATGAACACTGGGGATCGCGAGCCGTCTCCGGGAGATGGCAAACGGAGGATTTCCAAATGATTCAAACTACTCTGGCCACTTGGTTCAAATAACCTGCTCAGTCGCTTCAGCTTCTTCGGGCTTAGCCCTGCGCTTCGCGCAGTGGGGCCAACGTGCTGGTCTTTACGGGCAATCTGCTGCCGGGCAGCCGTTTTGAGGTGGTCGATGAAGTGAAATGGCCTGAGAAATAATCCTGCAAAATTGCAGGATTTTCTTGCCGCCGCACCAAACCGATGTCAGATTGTACCTATGCCGACAACATTAAGAAAAAGCCCTGCGACATGGCAGCACGCCCAAAAAAGCGGAACCGCCCTCTA
>CAZSPO010000317.1:0-2509 GCA_964608775.1 uncultured Chthoniobacterales bacterium
GCGCGTTTCGCTTCCTGCCGCGACATAGTCGTTGCGGTCGCTTGTTTTCGCGTGGATGAAAGACTTGTATGCAATCCGACTTGACCTGGCTTCAGCAGATCGTTCAACAGGCTCGGCGGCGGTGGTGGCAGGAACGGCTTTTGTGGGAAGGGCGCTGGGCGTTGGTCGCCGCCGCTTTTGTCGCCGGGATCGGCGCTTGGGGGGCTGCATGGGTGCCTGCCCTGGCGGTTTGGAGCCTGGTCGGGATCGCCCTTTGCGGTGGCGGCTGGCTGCTCCGTTTGTTGACGATTGCGCGGGGGCGTCCGCAGGATCAACGGCTCCGTCGGTTGCTCGATGCTCGGCTCAGGTTGCCGGATGAATTGCTGGCTGCCGGGGAGTTGGCAAACCCGGCCCCCCTGGCTGCGATTGTTTCGGAACAAGCGCGGCGACATGCCGAAACACTGGTCTGGAGCCGTGACTGGCCCCTCCCTCGCATTCGCAGCCATCTGCTAGCTGGCGCTTGCCTTGTGATCTGGGGGGGTTTGCTCCTCTACACGGCTTGGGTTACGAGCCAGGAACCCGGCCCATGGAGTATGCGGGATAAATGGGCGGTTCGCGCTGTGGCCTTCGAATCGCTTCAGGAGGATTGGGAAAAAGCGGCGGAGACGGAGGTGGCAGCGGACTTTTCAGAATTCGCTGCGGCGATGAAGCCGTTGATTGAGGAGATGCAAACCGGGGAGTTGACCCAGCACGATGTGGCCCGCGAATTGACCGCGTTGGACGAGCAGCTTGCTGCCCGCCAGGCAGAACTTGAGACCCGGAGCTGGGAAGATCTCAGCGCGAGCCTGGCCGAGGCGATGGAAGCCGTAGCCGGGCTCGGTCCCACCGCTGCCGCCCTGCGCCGCGAGGCTTTCGATGCCGCTGCGCGGGAGGCGGGGAAGGCGGCGGAACGATTGGAAAAGAAACAATCGCCCGCCATTGATGAGGACTCCGCTGCAGAGACGACCCGGCAGCTTCAGGCTTTGGCCGAGAGCTTGCAGGATCGAGGCAATGACGCCATGGCGGGGGCCGTCCGTCGATTGGCCGAAGGGGTTCGCGATCAGAACAATCCGTCGATGGCCCAGGGGATGCGGCAGTTGCAATCCGGAATGGGGGAGCAGGCGAAGGAGGGTCGGCGGCAGGAGGCGCTCGCGATGGGGCGAGAACAACTGGAAGCGTTGAAACGGATGAATGCAGCCAACCAATCGCACCCCAGCGGTTTTGGACCGGGTCACTTGGCGAATGCCTTTGGAGCCGAGCCCGGGCGGGAAGCCGGCCAAGCGGATGGAGCGAATCCTGCCGGAGCACCCGGGGAGGAAGAGGGGGAGCGCGAACTCGCGGCCATCACGGGGCAATTCACCGAGGGCGACTCCGTGGTGACCACCCGTGAATCGGCTGAAGGGAGCGCGGCCACGACCTCCGCCGGGCAAGCCGCCGATTTTGCGACTTACGAAAAGCTTTCTTTCGAGGCGGTCCGCAACGAAAACCTGCCCCTGAACCATCGCGAGGTGATTCGCCGGTATTTCGAAGGCATCCGCCCGGCCACGCAACCGGGCGAATAGCCCCATCATAGACCCATGTCCCCGTTACCCTCCCGTCATTCACCATCATACCGCGAAATTCTGCGTCACCTCGCCAGGGGCACCTCTCTTTTGCCCAAACCGGAGATGCGTGGGTGTCGGCTGACGGTGGCGGATCGGGAGTTGCCGATCGGAGGGTTCTCGATTATTCAGCACGTTTGTCACGTTTATGGGAGGCTTGTTTATCACATTTGAAGGGTCGGAAGGGTGCGGGAAATCGACCCAGGTCCGACGCTTGACCGCTCGGTTGGAACGACACGGTGGCCGAGTGCTCCATACCCGAGAGCCAGGTGGCACGCCGGTGGGAGAGGCGATCCGGCAGTTGCTTCAACACAACAAGGAAGCCATCGGCATGTCGCCCGAAGCAGAACTGCTGCTCTTCTCAGCCAGCCGCGCCGAATTAATACGCAAAATAATCGAACCCGCCCTGGCGACCGGTGCGCATGTAGTGAGTGACCGATTTTACGATTCGACGACCGTTTATCAAGGGATTGCCCGTGGCCTCGGAACCGAGGCGCTCGAAGCGGTCACCGCCATGGCCACCGGGGGTCGGCATCCCGACCGCACCTATTTACTTGATCTACCGGTGGCTGATGCTTTCGCCCGGCTCCAGACGCGGGAAGGGGCGGAGGGGGAATTTGACCGCTTTGAGACGTTGCCAACCGATTTTTTTGAGGCGGTGCGAGCGGGTTACCAGACCTTGGCGACCCGGTTTCCCGCTCGGATTCGGTTACTCGACGCTTCGGAATCCGAGGATAGACTGGCCGACCGGATTTGGACCGATGTAAAGTCACTCCTCAATGGCTATTGAAGCTGACAGCGCCCTGCGACGACTCCGCGCCGCTTTTGACGCGGACCGGCTTGGCCATGCCTATCTCGTGACCGGAGGCGATGAGGGTTCCCGCATGCAG
>CAZSPO010000317.1:2519-4492 GCA_964608775.1 uncultured Chthoniobacterales bacterium
TGCAGGTCGCGACCGGGTTGATGGTCCACATCAACGGCGGTTCCCAAATCGAAAGCCTTTCCCATCCTGACACCCACCTGGTTGAGCCCCAGTCCAAGTCCCGCCGCATCACGATCGAACAAATGCGTCAACTTGAGGCGACCCTTTCGTTGAAACACGGGATTGGCCAGAGAAAAGTCGCGCTCATCGTCGATGCCGAACGGATGACCACCCCGGCGGCCAACGCTTTTCTCAAGACCCTTGAAGAACCGCCAGGCCCCTGCCTGCTCCTGCTGCTCACGGGAGCCCCCGACGCGCTTTTGACCACCGTTATCTCCCGCTGCATTCCGATCAATCTTCGCACCACCCGACGCGTGGAATGGGATCCCCCCGAGTGGCAGCTGCTCAGACTCCTCGAAGCGGAAGCCGATCAGAAACGGGCAATCGCGGGAGCTCTCCGGCTGGCACGCCAATTCCAAGTCGTGCTCGCCCAAGCCCGTGCCGACGTCGAATCCCGTCACGAAACCGAACTCAAAAATGAGAACGTGCTCTACAAACAGACCACCGGAGGCGATTGGCTCGATGAACGAGAAGGCTGGCACGCCGCCGCCGGACAGGCAGAGTATCTGCAAATCCGCTCGCGCTTGATCGAATTGCTCGCCTCATGGTGGGCTGGCGTTTTGCGGTGCAAATTCTCTCGCCCACACGGCTTGCCCGACGAATTGAGCCCCTGCCTCGAGCGATTGGCTGCCGAGCTTGAGACGCCCGATCTTCTCCATCGAATCGAAGCGTTGGAAAAAATGCGCGACCATTTGGAGCGGAATATTCAGGAACCGCTAGCCCTGGATGTCGGGTTTCTGGAAGCATTTGGCTGACTTCTCCGGGCGGGTGATTCCATCTGGCCCTGGCGATTTTTTCTTCCGTCAACTTTGACACCCAGAGAGTTCAGGTTTTAGGTTCCATCAATCCAATTTTTCGTACCCCCGTCGCAACCGCAGGGACTTCCGGCCCGTAAAGAAACATGGTGAACTATTTGCCCAATTAATTTCCCAAATGGATGAACTGAAACAACTGCAAGCCGCCGCTTATGTGCTGGGTGATCTCGATCCTCGGGATTCGCTCTGCTTTGAAGAGTCCTCGGATAAAAATGCCGAATTGTCCCATTTAGTCCGCGACCTGCATGAGGTGAATGCCGCCCTCGTTCGCGTCTCACCTATCATTCCTTTGGTGCGGGCCTCGGACGCCTTGTTTGACCGGATTACGGCTCAACTCGACGCCCGCGCATCAGCCAACGCGGGTGGCCTTGATGACTCTGTGGTTGAAGGCACAGTCGTCACCGATCGCGAAGGTCGGATTATCTGGGTCAACGATCAATTCACCCATCTCTGCGGATTCACACTCTCCGAAATCGCCGGTCGCAAACCCGGCCATTTTCTACAAGGAGCGCTCACCGATCCCGAAGCGAGCGACAGCATGCGTCGGGCGGTGCGCCGGGGTCACGGGTGCGTGGAGGAATTGATCAATTACCACAAAAATGGGGATCCTTATTGGGTTCGGATCGCCATCACCCCCGTGCTCGATCACCAAGGAGAGACGGCTCAATTTATTGCATTGGAAACGAAGTTGGACGATCGCCCGATTCCGATGGCCGCCTAATTCGGGACCAACATGTCGGCATGGACGCATGGCCGACCGGGAAGTGCACGCCTTCCGACGCTTTGATGGTGCGGCTAGTAAGAATGCGTCGGCCATGACTCCGCACTCGCCCCCCCTGCGAAAGCAGGATGAGTATACATTGGTGAGCGTTGAGCATTGATTCGTAGATTTTTTACATGCTGAGTCCTCCCCTCCTGGTTCGTAAAGCAACAACGTTTAATCCCCTCATCCTCTCCCCCATTTCCCTCACGCACACACGCCCCCTTCTGCAAACCGGGATTCTGCTGCTGTCCGCGCTGATCAGCCTCCTGATAGCCGCACCCAATCTTAGTGCCGAG
>CAZSPO010000318.1:0-4488 GCA_964608775.1 uncultured Chthoniobacterales bacterium
GGGCGCGGAATTATTGAGCACCTGAATTTGGCGGACTGCTTCGCTCGTGGCCCCGCCGACGGTGATGGCGCGCACGGTGAGAGTGTGGGAACCGGCTGGCACACTGCCAATCCAGCGGCTGAATTCATTCCCGTTGGATGCGGTGGTATCAAATCCCTTCGAAACACCGTCGAGCAGGAACTCCACGGTTTCGATGGCTCCACCAGCGGGAGGATCAACGGCGGCTTTGACCGAGAAGCTGGCGGGGGCGGCTGGGAATTCCTGGCCTTCCGCTGGAGTGAGCATGACGATGGTAGGAACGCCGACCACTTCCCCGGCGGCATCCCGACCGTCTAGTTGGCGGAGCCAAGCCAAGAGGTTGGTCCGGTCGGCCTCGTTGAGGGCCAAAACCTGGCGGTGGGCTTGGGCGCTTTGCAGCACGCCCTGGTGGGCCACGAGCATGATGTTGACCGTATAAGCCCGGGTGAAATCGCGCAGCTCGACTTGATTGTTTGTGCCGGGGTTGAGAGGGACTTCCAGCGTAGCCCAGAGCCAGGCGTTGACGCCACCTTCGTTTGTCGGTTTTCTTTGTAACGGGACGGTGTGGTTCACCCCGTTCACGCGCACCACCGTCGTGCCATCGCCGAAGCTCATGGAATATCGAAACGCGAGACGGGCAAGACCGCCATCCGGACCACCGTCCACACCAGTCCAACGGAGGGTGGCGGCGGGAACGACGGTGCTATCGCTCAAGGTTTTTTGTTTGCCCAGGCTGATGGCGTCGTCGCCAAACATTCCTCGGTTGCGAAAGCCGCCGCCGAAAGTCCCTTGCGAGGGTTTCTGGGTAGTGCCGGTATTGCCGGAGCGGATGGCGTCGAGGGCATGGTATTGTTTGCCGCCTGCATAGGAGAAGACCTCTTCCAAAGAGGTCGCCATGCCGTGGTGCAGGAAGGTATGACTATCATGCAGCCCCCAAAGGGTGGGGGTATCGATGCCGGTCAGTCCATTTGGATTACCGAGTCGACCGCCGCTGAAGTCGGTGGTGGTGCCCACATTGCGTAAGACCATGTTGTTGATATTGCGCTGGGGACTGCCGGTGAAGGCGTCGCCGCTATGGCAGGAGGCGCAATTCATGCTGGCGAATACCTGAGCACCAGCCAACCCTTGCTCGGTGAGGGTGCCATCAGGTTCCCGATGGGGGCTGCGGGGGACGCTTGCGGCCTTTAATGAGGTGACGTAAGCGGCGAGGGCATCGAGTTCGGGGCTGAGCCCGGCTTTGCTGGAAGCGGGAGTCGCGTGCTGTGAAGCAAAAGTCGCGGAGTCGATGGGAAGAAAGCCTTCCCCGCCGAACGGGCCGCGAATGTCGTGTTCGAAATCCTGGATTTCATCGAAGTTGCCACTCCAATGGACATTGCCATGATCGATTCCGCCCCGGCCACGCAGGTCGGTCGTGCGGCGGAGGCCTTCCCCCCGTCCGGTGACATCCCAGACCCGCCCGTCATGGCCGCCGTCGATGTGACAGGTGGCGCACGAGATATAACCTTCGGCGGACATGCGTGCATCGGCGGCGTTATAGAAGATTTGTTTGCCGAGGAGCACGTCGGCGGGAAGCAATTCGTTGGCGACGGTCTGTCGGGTGGTCAGGAGGGGGAGGTTGGTGCGGTTATTTCCTAACAACGGAGCGGCGTCATAGATCGTGAGCGAGCGACCCATAAAATTCTGGGCGTAGGCCCGGTTTGCCACTGGGTCGAAAAGAAAGCCTTGGGGAGCCAGGCCGGTCGGGGCGTCTAAAATAATTTGGGCGGCCACATTCATTGGGGCACCGAGATCGAGGGCATCGAAGGCCACGACGCGGTTGTTGCCCTGCAGAGTGACAAGAGCGAGGTCGCCCAGGGGGGTAAAGGTGACCGAGGCGGGGCTGTCGCTGTTATCGAAATCACGTCGGCTATTCAAGAGTTCGGCGTTGGTGGTGAGATCAATGACTGCCGCGACGGCGCGCACGGTGTTTTCCTGGGTGAGATCGGGGCGGCCGTAAGCGAGACCGCGAACGACGTTATCTTGTTTGGCCGAGACGACGGCGTGGCGACCATCGGGCGAAATCGCAATGCCGGAGAGATAGTTTGGAACACCCGCCCCGCGATCGCCGCCGTCCCGCAGGGCGGAATAAGCAAGATCAATGATGCGCGTTTGGGTAAGGGAGGAGCCGCTAAACTCCGCTACTTCCGCTTTGAATTCTGTCGAAATAAAGCGGGTGACAAAGACCCGTTGCCCATCTCCGCTGACTGCGATGGCGCGTGGGGTGGGAAATGTGGGAGCCAAGGTTGGTTGACTGGGCTGGGCAATGTCATAGCGTGCGATTTGGGCGCTGCCGTAGAACGAGACAAACATGCTTTGGCCGTCGGGGCTCGGGGCGATCCCGAATGGAGCGGTGCCGTATCCGGTGTTGATGACCGTGTTAGCGGAGCCGTTGGCGTTCAGGATATGAATTTCATCCGACTCATGGCAGGTCACCCAAAACCTGCCGTTCGCGTCGGTGGCGATGCCGCGCGGATTTTTGCCGACTGCGTATTCGCCGATTTTATTTCCGTTATCGGCACGAATGGCGGTGACCGTGTTGGCGTCCGGATTGACGGTCATGATGCGGCGGGGGGTGAGGGATTCGCCGAGGGCCATGGTGTCACTCTTTGTTGCGAACGGACCGGTGGGCGGATGCATGACGAGAATGCCGATGGAACCGCTGCCGATAAACTGGTTGGTATCACGCACCTGCACGAGGATGCGTTGGCGACTGATTTCTGCGTAAGTGTGGGAACGCGTATTGGAGGCGACCCAGTTGCTCCAGGTGCCATCGAAGTTGTAACGATATTGGAGCGTGCCCGAACCGGTAGCATTCACGGTCACGCTGAAGCTTTGACCCGGTTTGGGTTGGTAGTTGCTCGGGATGATCGATTCCACCACCGGCGGGTCCTGGCCACTCAGGTTGTTGCCGGTGGAGAACCGAAATTTGTAAGGCTCGATGGTGTTTCCTGCGCCATCACGGAAGCCGATGTTTTGGGAAGGATTGGCATGGAAATCGACTTGGTAAGTGGACCCGGCGTCGAGGGCGACTTCCGGGTTGAACGTGAGCACACCGCTCATGTCATGAATGAGATAGCCGGGAACGAAATCGCCGAGCGCATCACCGCTCAGCACTTTGCGCACGGTGAAATCAATGCCGTTGCGGGGGCCGACTATTTTGGATTCGTGAATGAGAAAGCTCAGCGGCGCGTGACGCGGGTAGTTCGTGCGTCCGGCCTGGGGGAGATGGTAGGCCACCTTGGGGCGGGTGGTATCGGCGGCCTTTTGTTGCAACCAAACCGCCATTCCCTGCTCTTTGCCTGAGCTGGTCGTGCCTCCTGTGAGCCAAAGGTTCCCGAGAGGCAGCGACATTTGCGAGGTGTCGATCCCTTCTCCCAAGGCGTCGAGCACAAGGGCTTCCGGGTTGGGATCGCCGGCAATGAGCTTGCGCATGTCGAATTTTACAAAATCCACAAAGGCAAAATGATCTTGGAAAGTAGGATAAGTCGCGTTGCGCAGACCGCTCCTGATATACTCGGCGACCTTCGTGATCTGGCCTGTTCCGTCCGGTTCTGCGGCTTCGGTAATATCGGCGACCGACACCACATTCGTTCCGGAACCGACCACATAAAGCCCGTCGCCATCGCTGAAAAGATTGGGCCAATAAGCGAGGAAGCCGGCATCCAACACACTTACGAGCTGGGGCGTGATAGACATTTGGTCAGGATCATCGAAATCCTGATACTGCAACCGGTAGACGACGATGCTGTCTTTTCCAGAGCTGCCGCTCTTCGCATAGATCAGGAGGTCGCCGAAAATCATTGGATGCCAGTCCCCTCCGCCGAAGGCCGCTTTGTGATCAAAGGTCGCCAGCACTTTGTCGGTCCAGTTGCCAGGCGAACCGATGCGCTTGCGAATTTCGAATGGAGCAAACGAGGGGTTATCTTTTTCATACCAACTGAGCGTGGCCCCCCAGGAACCGGCCATGGCAGCGCGTCCGCGTGTGCCGAGGCCAAAGGTGTTATAAGTATTTCCATCTTTGGTCACTGCCCCACCAAAGTCTGTGACTGTGACGGTAGTTGGAGCCAATTGGTGGGCGATGTGGGCGGAACCATGGGCGTTCCATCCGAAGTTGCCGGCATACCATTGATTGCCGGCATAGGGACCGCTATCCACAGCCAGTCCGAAGTCAGAGGGAAATCGGCGGACTGGATTGGCCGGATCGCTGATGTCGTAGACCCGCATGAGTTTATCTGAAGCGACGCCATCCACGGCGGTGGAGCCGGGGACTTCCGCGCCGACGATGACCCAGCCGTTGAGATATTGGACGGTGGTGGTGCGTCCGGTGTGGATGGAGTCGTTGTCTCGCGGCCCGCTGAGTAGCGTGCCGGGGGATTCGGTTCGCGGCTGGTTCAGGAAACCATCCGTAAAGGTTTGGGCGTGGAGGGCGGG
>CAZSPO010000319.1:0-2500 GCA_964608775.1 uncultured Chthoniobacterales bacterium
GAGCGCCTCTCGAGAAATTTGTCTGTCACCTTGATGTCCGCCCTCCATGGCTCGGGCTCGTTTGTGAGCTTCAATGCCTTGGTGATTTTTAAGAGCCATGGCGGAGAAGGCGCGGGTTATTCCTGAGTTGTTGGGACCAACAAAAAGCACGACATTACCCAGCTCAAATCAACAGACCCCAGGCGCTTGAAGTTGTGGATCTGAAAGGTCGTGATCATGAGTGGGGACGTTGCACTTCCCCCGCTTTTTGGCGCTAGCCCTGGCAACCCCCACTTGCTAGAAGGCGCCCATGCAAATGAAATGGCTTTCTCTCCTGCTCCCCCTGCTCGCCGTCGGCTTGGTGATGGCGCAAGAACCGGCTCCGTCGCTCACGCCCGAAGAGGCCGGTGCCCAGCCGGAAAGGACCCCGGTCCGATTTAGCGGGGTGATCGCCCAGGTGAAAGTGACAGATAAAGGGACGGTTTTTCTCAACTTCGGAGCGCCTTACCCCTCGGAATCGATCACCGCCGTGGTGTTGCCTTCGCTCCAAGCTGAATTTGAAGATTTGCGAGCCGATTGGCAGGCGCTCACCGGTCGCCGGGCGCAGGTGCGCGGCGTGATCGCGCTCCATGAAGGTCATCCCCGCGTGATACTCCGCACCCGCAACCAGCTTGAAATCGAGTCACCTGCCGATTCGCAGCCGTGATCGGGACGAACGAGGCGCGATGCCTTTGAGAAATTCGGAGTGTTTAGCGAGCGACTCCTGCAGGCCAACGGCCTGAAGCAAGCCAGCCCAGGGCTAGGAACGAGCGCTTGCCCTGGGCTGGCTTGTTGATGGGCCCCTGGCCCTCTTAAACATTCCTTTCGAGCGGGAAAAGCTTCTGCGGGTCCGTTACAAAGGTCCCTTGAGTTGGGGTCCATCGCTCGAAAGCGGCCGCTTGACCGAGGTAGTTGCCGGCTTCGTCGATGACATTCCAAACCACCGCCGCTTCGATGCGAAAGCGGCGACCGTTTCGCGAAATTCTTACGCCGCTGTAATCATCAATGAAGCCATTCGCCCGCACCCGGGCGAGCAATTCTTCCCGGGCCTCGCGGTGGAGCGGTTCGGCGGTTTCCCGCGAAGGGGTGCAGGTGAAGCTGGCCCAATCCGATTCCCACAAACGCAACGCGGCCGCGTTGCCGTAGTTCAGGGTTTGATCGAGATCGGCCCGGGCCGAAACGACCACCTGGGAGGCGTGGAACAATGCCCGAGCTGTGGCGACCGAATCGGGCAGCGGTGCGATCAGATCATGCCCCAACCAGCGGCGGTAGCTTGCCAACAGACGCAAGGAATGGGGGACCAGGAAGGTCGAGTCTAACGGCGGGTCGTTAAACTCCATCCCCACCTCCGCCACCCCACCCCGCCCGCATCGCGGCCTCCTGCATGGCTCTCACCGTCCAGCCGGTGGCTTCTGCGGCGGCGAGACAATCGTCCAACTCGGGGGCGCGTTGAACAATTTCGTCACCCAACCGCCCGATTTTTAGCCGGATCGCCTGGCCCTCGACCTGGACGGTTTCGAAGTGGCGGCGCAATTTCCAGCGGTCCCAAATCGTGCGTCGGATGCCAAAGGCGCTGGTTTCGCGGAAGACGCGTTCAGCCAATTGCGCCGCGTCCGTTTCGGCGGCGAGCAGACTCAGGGTGAAACCGGGCCGACTTTTTTTCATCACGAGCGGGGTATACCAAACGTCGAGAGCGCCGAGGGCCAGCAGGCGACCGACGAGGGCTCCGGCGATTTCGGGGGAGCAATCATCGAGGTTGGTCTCCAAAAGCACCACCCGGTCGGTCTCGAAAGCGGGGGGAGCGGCGGAGATTCCCGCCATGCTACCGAGCACCATGCGCAGGGCGTTGGGTCGGCCGGGGAGCCGTTTTGTCCCGAGGCCATAGCCCATTTTCTCCACCTGCATCGGCGGAATCGGGCCAAAGCGGGTGGCGAACTCTGCCACGATCGCCGCCCCGGTGGGGGTCACGAATTCGAAAGATTCGTCGACTTGATGAAAGGGGAGTCCGCGCAGAATTTCGAGGGTGGCCATCGCCGGAATGGGGTAACGACCGTGCGCACAATCGATCCATCCTTTGCCGTCAAACAACGGGGAGGCCATCACGACCGGTTGCCCCAAGGCCTCCATCCCGACGCAGGCGGCGACGATATCGACAATTGAATCGACCGCGCCCACCTCGTGAAAACCGACGTCCTCAGGTGCGACCCCATGGATTCGGCCTTCGGCTACGGCGATCCGTTGAAAAATAGCGAGGGCTCGTTCTTTAACAAACGGGGTGAGATCACTCGCGGCGATCAACGCCCGAATCTCGCGATGATTACGACCGTGCGGATGCGAATGATCATGGTCATGGGAATGAACATGGCCATGGGGGTGTTCATGAGAATGCTCGTGGGAATGCTCTGGCGGATGGTCGTGCGTGTGAGAGTGCGGGGGATGGTCGTGCGTGTGAGAGTGAGGAGGGGGGGAATCGGTCGCTTCG
>CAZSPO010000319.1:2510-4467 GCA_964608775.1 uncultured Chthoniobacterales bacterium
GAGATCACTCGCGGCGATCAACGCCCGAATCTCACGATGATTACGACCGTGCGGATGCGAATGTTCGTGCGCAGGGTCATGGCCATGGGAATGTTCGTGGGAATGCCCTGGCGGATGGTCGTGCGTGTGAGAGTGCGGGGGGGAATCGGTCGCTTCGTGGGAATGGTCGGGGCCGCACCCGCCGTCGTGCACGGTAAATTTCACGCCGGTGACCCCTTGTTGCTGGCCGCGTTCGAAGTGCATGTGCATCCCGTCGAGCGCCAGCTTGTCGAGTTCCCATTCAATGACCGAAGGTTTGACCCCCAGATCGACGAGGGCCCCGACGGTCATGTCCCCGCTGATCCCCGAGAAACAGTCCAGATAAAGAATGCGTTCCGCCATAGTGCAGCCACCCTGAGCCGGGGCCTGCGCGGGTGCAAGCCGGAGATCAACCGGGGATTTCGTTCAGGAGATGTTCGTTCGTTGGGAATTTTGTGAGGAAACTGAGCAAGCGCTCGATGGCTTCCGCCGGTTTGTGATCAGCGAGTCCGCGTCGGATGACGTTAATTTTCTCCAATTGATGGGCCGGGATGAGCAGCTCTTCGCGCCGGGTGCCCGAGGCAAAAATATCGACCGCCGGATAGATTCGCATTTCCGCGATACGCCGGTCGAGGACGAGTTCCATGTTGCCGGTGCCTTTGAATTCTTGAAAAATGAGTTCATCCATTCGGCTACCGGTATCGACCAGGGCGGTGCCGAGGATCGTGAGGGAGCCGGCCTCCTCGGTATTACGGGCGGCAGCGAACAACCGCCGGGGAACTTCCATCGCTCGGGCGTCCATCCCACCTGACAACGTGCGTCCGGTGCCCAGGGTGGCATTATTAAAGGCCCGACCGACCCGGGTGATCGAGTCGAGCAGGATAAAGACATCGCGTCCGGATTCCACCAACCGTTTCGCCCGGTCGATCGCGAGCTGGGCAATATGGGTGTGGCTTTTCAGATCGCTATCATTCGAACTCGCCATGATCTCTGCCTTCGGAACGGCCCGGCTGATTTCGGTGACTTCTTCAGGACGTTCGTCGACGAGGAGGATGATCAATTTGACATCAGGATGGTTAATCACCATCGCCTCAGCGATGTGTTGGAGTAGCGTCGTTTTGCCGGTGCGCGGCGGGGCGACGATCAAGCCGCGTTGGCCTTTGCCGACCGGGGTCATCATATCGATCACCCGAGTGGTGAACCGCTCGGGACGGGTCTCCAACCGGAGCTGCTCGATCGGGTTGATCACGGTGAGTTCTTCGAAAATCGGGAGTTCCCCAAGGGAATCGGGCGGTTGTCCGTCAATCTCGGTCAGTTTAAACATTTGCAATCCCCGACTGCCCCGACGCACCTCGCCCTTCAGCCACATGCCGTCGCGCACGGCATGTTTGCGAATCACTTCGGGGGTGACGAAGATGTCGAGGGGTGACTGGGAAAAATTTCGCTCGGCGGAACGGAGGAATCCGAAGCCTTTCCCCGAAATTTCCACGACGCCCTCGCCGTATTCGGTCGGGTAGCGAACGACGGCCGGTTCTCCGCCCTCGGCATTTTCCATTGTCGGCGACCGGGCGGGTTCGCGGTGTGGCGAGACCTGCGGGGAGAGCCCTTCTTCGTCTAAGGTTTCCGCTGTGACATCGCCAAAGGTGCTCCCTTCCTTGGGGGGGCGATAGACATAACCTTTTTCATATCCTTTCTCGAAAGGAGGCGAGCTGTTGAATCCTCCGCTGCGACGATTCCGGCGATTGCGCCCCCCTCTTCGGCCGTGGGGAAACCGGCGGTCGCGCCCGCTATCATGGCCTTGAAACCGTTCGCGCTCTCGTTCGCGCTCTCGTTCGCGCTCTCGTTCGATGGGGGAATGGGAGGCAGCGGAGCGGGGCAGTTGAGAATCGGGAGGAGCTTGAGAAAGGGAGGCCGGGGTCGGCTTTGGCGGGGGGGCGAT
>CAZSPO010000320.1:0-4448 GCA_964608775.1 uncultured Chthoniobacterales bacterium
ACAGCAGGTGGGGTGAGGCGGGTGAGGGGGGTGAGAGAGTCGGCATGAAAAATCTCGGCATAATCCAGCCGCGCTCCGGGCAAGGCCGCGAGGCGGCGGGCGATCCAACGGCGGAGCGGCGCGGCGGGAGCTCCTTTCGTCACTTTTTCACGCGCTTCCAGCAAGATCCGGCGGATGCCTGGGGCGGTGGCGCGTTCAAACGGGGTGAGATAGACATTCCGGGAACTCATCGCGAGGCCGTCCGGTTCGCGCATCGTCGGTCCTGCCACGATCCGGATGGGGAAATCCAAATCGCGCACCAATCGGCGGATGAGGGCCAGTTGTTGATAATCTTTTTCGCCGAAGACCGCTTCATGGGGGTGAACGATGTGGAAAAGCTTCGTCACGACCGTGAGCACGCCGTCGAAATGGCCCGGCCGGGAAGCGCCGCAGAGTCCGGTGGCGAGGGTGTCCTCCCGCACTTGGACGGAATGATCGGGCGCATAGAAAGCTTCGGGGGTCGGGCGAAAAAGAAGATCGGTCCCGAGCTGCTCGCAGAGTTGGCGATCGGCTTTCCACGGGCGAGGGTAACGTTGGTAATCCTCGCCGGGGCCGAATTGGGTGGGGTTCACAAAGATAGAAACCACGACGAGGCCGTGGGGACCGGCTCGGCGGCGGGCAAGCTGGATCAGGCTGGCGTGCCCGGCGTGGAGCGCCCCCATGGTCGGCACAAACACCACCCGGCTTTCGGGTGGCCAGAGGATCCGCGACATGGCCCTGGGGGCTGTGATGATTTTCATCTGGCTATGAAGAAACGCGATTCACAAGAGCCAGTCAGCTCAGCAGGCGATGATAATCCGGCAACCGGTCGTCAGGTCCGACCATTGTCACCGCCAGCCGTTGGTTGCGGAGCAGGGTTTCAGCGGCCGATTGCACTTCGGCAGCGGTGACGGACGCCATGCGGGCCCGCACTTCATCCGGGGCGATGATCGTGCCGTAGCCGACCATCGACTCGCCGATCCACATCATTTGGTTAGTTGTGCTTTCCAGACCGAGGAGATTTTGGCCGATAACGTAATCTTTGGCGCGACCGAGTTCGGAGGCGGGAACCGGTTTTTCGCGGAGTCGACGAAGTTCGCGGCAGAGCACCGTGGTGGCTTTTTGGAGATTGTCGGCATCGAGTCCGAGGCTGATATTGAGCATACCCACTTCTTCAAACAGCGAGGTGCAAGAACTGACCGAGTAACAATAGCCGCGGGATTCGCGCAATTCTTGGAAGAGACGGGAGCTCATGTTTTCTCCGAGCACCACACTGAGCAGTTTGAGGGCATACCGCCGTTTGTCATGGCGTCCAAAGGTTTCGAAGCCAATAGCTAGGTGCGATTGTTCGATATCGTCGGACTCAGCCAGGGGGAGCGGCGGTCCGCAGGGGCGAACGGGGGTAATGCGAGGTCGACGACCGGTTGGCAACGCGGGGGCAAGGGCTTCTACCAGCTGAGCCACAGCTTGGTGGGGCAGCGGGCTCGCCACAGCGAGGGTGGTGGTGGAGAGGTTATACCAGCGTTGACAGTAATCGGCGATGGCGTCGCGGCTGATGGCGGCGAGGGATTCCATGGTCCCAGTGAGAGGGCGGCCCAGGGCGTTGCCGGGCCAAAGGCGGAGGCTGAGGAGCTCTTGCACGCGTTGGCATGGCTGATCACGATACATGCTGATTTCTTCGCGAATGACTTGGCGCTCCCGTTCCACCTCGGTCGGATCGAAGAGGGAACGGGTGTAAATATCGAGCAACACGTCGAGCAACCGTCGAAGATGGGTGACCCCGGCTTTCGCATAGTAGCAGGTAGCATCTTCCGAGGTGAAGGCGTTGAGGTAGCCCCCAACCCCTTCCACGCTCGCGCTGATTTGACGGGGAGTCAGCCGTGGGGTGCCTTTGAAAAGCATGTGCTCCAGAAAATGACTGATGCCCGAGAGGCGTCGACTTTCGTGGCGTCCCCCCACGTGCGCCCAAAGCCCGACGCAAGCGGATTGCATGTGTGGCATCTCGACCGTGGCCAGCCGGAGTCCATTGCGCAGCCGGTTCCACTGATACCGGGGCTGGTTCACGGGGCGTTTGGCGGTGGGGCGCGTTCTGCCAGGATCCATTCGACGAGCGGCAGATCGCGGGGGTAAGTCACTTTGACGTTCCATTCCGTATTCTCCACTAACTGCACCGGGAATCCGGCCAATTCAACTGCCGAAGCTTCATCGGTGACCAAACGACCGGCCAGACGGCTGTAAGCGTTAAGTAAAATGGAGCGCTGAAACACCTGAGGCGTCTGCATTCCCCAGAGCTCCGCGCGATCGACCGAGCCGACGGTGCTCCCGGTGGCCGGGTCGCGGCGTTTGAGCGTCTCCACGACCGGGGCAGCTGCGCAGGCGGCCCCTTCCCGAATAGCCACCTCGCCGCAACGGCTGATCAATTCCGGGGTGGTGAGAGGGCGGGCTCCGTCCTGCACCGCGATCAACGGGAAGCGTTCGGAGGTGGCGCGAAGACCGGCTTGCACCGATTCGTGGCGTTCTGCCCCGCCGGGGACGGGCGGACGGAGTTTCCTCCAGCCGAGTCGGCTCCCCCATTCCGTCAGCATCGGGAAACGTTCGGGTGCCGTGACGACGAGGATTTCTGAAACGTCTGAACAAGCTTCGAACGCAGCCAGGGTATGCACGAGCAAAGGTCGTCCCAAGACCGGGACCCCGAGCTTGTCAAACCCCATTCGGCGGCTGCCGCCCGCTGCGACGATCACGGCACTGATCATGTGCGGGGGAGCCTTTGAACGATGCAGGTGAGGACGCGTGCATTCGGGCTTTGTTGGAAGGGCTTCATGGCGTCGTTGACAAATGGGGCAATGAACATCGCTTTAAAAATGGGAGGCCCCACGGTCTGCTGCAAGCGCACAGTCAAAGCAACCGGTTACCCGCGTCGCTTTTCCTCGCTGTCCCGGCTTGCAGACCCTTGGGATTGCTGGTTGGCTGGATATTATGTCCCTCTCTCTGATAGCGCGAGCCGATGATGCCGGCGTGAATATGAGTACCACCCAGGCGATTCTCGCCACAGCCCAGGCCGGATTTATTCGGAATGTCGGCGTCATGATTCCGCCAGCGAGCGAAGAAGCAGCACTCGCCCCGTTGCGGGAGTTGCCTCCGGGCACGGCGTTGGGGTTGCACGCGACGATCACCAGCGAATGGGACGGCCAACGATGGGGACCGGTGCTAGGTGCAGCGGTCGTCCCGAGCTTAGTCGGGGAGGACGGCACCTTTCATCGGTCCTGCCAATTGGTGCAAGAGCAGGCTCGCCCGGAGGAGGTGGAACGGGAAGTCTGCGCGCAACTGGATCGGATGCGGCAATGGGGGTTTGAACCGGTCTACTTGGATGCGCACATGGTCTGGACTTGGATCCCCGAGTTAGGGGAGCGCATGGCTCGGTTGTGCGAGCGAGAGGGGTTGGTCTTTGGCAACGACCAAGAGCGCTTTCCCACCCTACCCGTGCTGGCCGATCCAGTGCCCGAGAATCCGACAGAGCGCTTGCTCGCCCGGTTGAAGGGGGCGGAGGTTCCGCTGGGGCTGCTGCTTTTCCACCCGTGCGAAGCGGGGGACGACACGCAAGGGATGTATAAGGGCGACCCAGAGACGTGGCGGGGCACCGTCGCCAAGCGGGCAGAAGAAACCGCGATACTCACCGACCCCGCATTTATTCAGCAAGTGGCCCAGGCAGGGGTGCGCAGCGTGACCTATCCAGAAGCGGCAGCGGGGTCGTTTTCCTCAAATGATTCCTCGGGCCAGTCGTGATTTTGGGAGCCAGCAGGGATCATAAATCGGAAGAATCGTCCCGTTGCTCGAGGCGGATGAGCTGTTTCTTGATCGTTTCTAACTCGACCGTCAGACCGTGGGCCGCCTTGAGCACGGCGGCCTGAGTCGAGGCATCGCCGAGATCGCGCACGGCCGGATGGATTTTCATGAGCTCGAGTGCAATGGTTTTGCAGGCGGCTTGGATTTGGTGGATGGCGGAGTCGCGGGTCATGGGAGCGTCGTTGGGAAGAGGTCGTGCCAAAGTCGGATGGCCTGCCAGGCCGCCCGGACGTGATGCACGCGGTAAAGATGGGCCCCGGCTTCCAGCCCCGCCACGATACAGGCCATGGTGCCGGCGTCGCGGTCAATGGCGTTGGGCAGGCCGAGCACTTCGCCAATCACCGTCTTGCGGGAGACCGGCATGAGGAGGGGCCGTTGGAAGTGGTGCAGGCGGTTGAGCCCACGAACATGCGCGCCCCAACTACCGGCCTCACGGCGGAAACACGGTGTGTAAGCGCAACGCTTCACTGGCAGGGTCTTCTCCTCCAGGATTTCGTCACGCAGGAAATTCGTCATCTGGAACGCCTCTCCGAGCGCGGTCGCGTGTGGTAGTGCGGTGTCGGGCTGTTCGGGGTTCATCACCGCCG